>JBIOZI010000289.1:0-10183 GCA_044871085.1 Steroidobacteraceae bacterium
TCCTGCTCGGATGTCACGGTGATCACGCGGTTGGCGCGCACCTGGGTCATGCCGCGTCGCGCCGATTCGGCTTCGAGATCGGCGATGAAGCGGTTGAAGTCCACGTCGTCGCGGATGTGGAAACAGATGTGCATCATGCGCGGGAAAGCCGGGCTCATGTGATCCAGCGGCTCGGCGAAAGACGCGGTGCCGCCGGCGGTCTGATCCGCGTCGCGATACTTGAGCAACTCGATGACCACGTTGTCGAACTGGATGAAGCGCACGTCGAGGCGCTGCGCTCCACCGCGCAGATCCGGAATGCCCATGGCGCGTGGATTCACTCTGCGTGCACGCGCCTCGATCTCCTGATCCGTGAGCAGCGTGTTGTGGATGCGTTCGCCCTGGAAGTCGCCGTCGCGCATCACCTCGGTGCCGCCGAGCACTTCGGTGTAGAAGGCGTAGGCACGCTCCATGTCCTGCACGGTGAGGCCGAAATGCTGGACACCCTGGAGGCGCGCGCCGAGTGGCGACTTGTCGCGGGCGCCGGTCGCCGCGGAATCCGCTGCGGATCCGGCGGAGTCGGCGCCGCGTGACGATGTCGCGATCCCGCCGAGCAGGACGATGCCCGCGGCCTGGACGATATTGCGACGTTGGAACCGGGGCCCGTCACTGGTCGGTAGTTCGGTCATGATCTCTCCTTGGGTGGGCGGCTCCTCCACAGGCGCAAGGTTGCGATGGAAGCCTGCGTGTAGCCGAGGGGTTGACTCTCGCCACCGAAGGCGGCGGCACTGGTCATCGTGTTGGTAGTCAGGAGCCCACCGACGTAAGGGGGCGGCAAGCCGCTCAGCGTGAGCTGGCAACGGACCGGAAAGAGTCCTGGCTCGGGAAAGTTGATCGCCAATGCGAGACACTCACCCAGGCCGTGAAATGCAAGCGTTCCCAGTTCAATGTCGGCGTAGAAGTTTTGACGCGTGCGCTCGGTGGTGGCGCCGAAGCAGCCGCGCAGCGATGCCACGCGGGCCTGGTGCGCGTCGACGAGCCGGCCATCCGACGCGCGCGTGCCCACACTCCAGAACGAGAACACCCGCTCGGCGTCGCCCGGCAAGGGATCGAAGCCCGTACGGGGCCGGGTGCAATCACCCGCCATCGTGGGCGCGTTCTCGCGCACGCTGCGCAGCAGATAGATCTCCTCGACCCCCGCATCCATGTGCGCGGCGGCCGCCTGCTCGGCGGTGCGCGGCAGCCAGCCGAGCACCGGCGCGCTCAGGCTGTGGATATAGAGTCGGTCCGCCGTCTCCGTGACGCCCGTGGTCTGCGCGTACGCACCATCCGGATCCTGAAGGTCCTCGACGACGCGGCCGCTCTCGTCGAAGGCGAACACGTGGCCGCGCGATTCGCCCGTCGGTATCCAGGAGCGGGGCAGCCGCAGCAACACCTTTCTCATGAATGGCCGATGCGACGTGTCGTCCGCCGCAGGATTGCGCGGCCGGATCAACCCCAACCAGATCCGACCCGCACGTCCCCGCATGAGGTTGTCCGGGTAGCCCGGCAGATTGTCGAGAAACACCTGCGCCCGAGGCGAGTCCGCGCGGATGTCGAGATCACGGGCGTCCGTTGCGATTTTCCAGACGCGGTACCGGCCGGTCTCGGACACGAACAGCGAACGCCCATCGGAGGACAGCGCAATTCCATTTGCGAACGAGAATCCGTGCGCGACGACGCGCGTGACGCCGGTTCCGAGCTCGTACGCCAGCACTCGACCCGTCGCCGACTGTTCGAGCACGTCGAGCACGCTGGCCGCGAGCGTGCCGCCCCAGTCACGGGGCGCGAAACGTCCCGAGGCGTCGGTGAAGTAGACGGTTCCGTCGGGCGCGATCACCAGGGAATTGGCATAGCGGATGGGATCGCCCGCGCCGACGTGATCGCTGAGCACACTCACTCGACCCTCGGGATCGATGGCCAGCAGCCCTTTCATTGCATCCGCGGCGATCATCCGGCCTTCGGCGTCGAAGTCGAAGCCCAGCACGCGGCCGCCCGAGTTCGCAAACACCGCGCGATGCGCCCCGTCGACGTCCATGCGCAGTATGTTGCCGCTGGTCATCGCCACGTAGAGTCGGCCATCGGGTCCGATGGCGATGTGCTCCGGCCCAAAGTCCGCGCCGATGTCGATGTGGCGCAGTTGCGCGAGCCGGTGGTTAGGCGCATGCGGCCCGGTGTAGCCGGGAGCCTGCGGCGCATCCCAGGCGCGCGGCTCCGCCGGCACGGGCCAGAGGCCCAAGTACAGTGTCGCCGCCGCCAGCACGGCGAACACGACCAGCAGCAACTTCTTGCGGATTCCCACTAGCAGCTCCAGTACATCGACTGGAGCTCAGGCTAACAATGCGCCAACCGCGGGGTCTTCGCAGATCTTGCGTTTGTCTGCGCGGATCTTGCTGAAGTGTCAGCGACGCGCGAGTGCGCGATACTGCCCGGGCGTCATGCCCGTCGACTTGCGGAACACGCGCGTGAAGTTCGCCTGGCATCCGAAACCGGCGTCGATCGCGATCTGCACCAGCGGACAGGCAGTAGATAGGAGCATCTTCTGCGCAGCCTGTATTCGGCGGTGGGTGACGTAGCGATGCGGCGACATTCCGGTGCTGGCGCGAAACTGCCGGGAGAAGTGATACGGACTCAGGCACGCTTCGGCCGCGAGGCGTTCCAGGGAAATCTCGCGCGAGAGGTGCGCCTCGATGAAATCGAGCACGCGCTTGAAGCGCTGCTGATGCAACGTGGGCGTGATCGCCGATTGCCAGCGATCGACCGCGTAGCTGCCAAGCAGGTGCGCGGCGAGCGAGGCGCGGATCCCGTCGACGAACAGCCGATCGGTCGGTTGCGCTCCGCGCCGCAGGAATCCGTGTAACGCACCGCCGACATTCGTCAACACCGGGTCGGACACGCCGCCCGCATAGGCCAGCCGGGTTCGCGCGGGATCGATGCCATAGTCGGCAAGCGCGCTGTGATCCAGCAACGTCTTGGGCAGGAACAGGTGGATGCAGGTCAGGGGACCGTCGAGCTCGAGCTGGGTCTCATGAGTACCCGCGGGCACGAGCCAGCTGGTGCCGGGAATGGCCAGGCGCTCCTGCCTTTCTCCGTCCCCGGTCCGGCGCACCACCGCCTGGCCGGCGAGAATGATCACGAGCTCGGTGCAGTTCGAGGTGACGGGATTGTGTGCGCCCTCGGCAACCTGGCGATGCTCGATGCGAAACGTGTCCCAGTCGGCAGTGCCGCTCAGCAGCTGGCTGGCCGAGTACTTGTGGTCGCTGTGCGTCTCGAGACCCATCTGAGCTCCTCCCAGATGGCCGCAAACTGACACGCGCGCCGTCGATCACGCATCACCCGAAAGGGTACAACGCGCCGCCGTGTGGCCTGCTATCCAGTCGCATGTTCATCGAGACTTCGGATTCCCGCAGCCTGTACTTGCATTCATGGCGCCCCCGTGGGAGGGCCCGCGCAGCAGTTGCGATCGTGCCCGGATTTCGATCGCACGGCGGCCTGTACGAACGCTTCGCGTTGGGCCTGCTCGAACACGACCTCGCCACGCATGCCATCGACCTGCGCGGACGCGGACGCTCGCCGGGAAACCACCACGAAACTGGTTTGCTGGCCGGGTTCGGACGCGACGTCGCAGCACTGGCCCGGACGGTTCGCGATCGCGAGGGACCGGTCCCCGTGTTCCTGCTGGGACACGGCGTCGGCGCGGTCGTCGCGGGCTTGTGGACGGCCGCACATTCAGCGGCGGTTTCCGGACTCATCTGTTCGAGTGCCGCGTTCCAGGTACCCCGCGGCTGGCTGCACGGCATGACTCGCGTGGTGCCCTTCGCATTCTGCCGGACTTTCGCGGATTTGCGGGATGCCAGCCGACAGCTGCGCAACTGCGCGGCCGACCTGTCGCTGCCGCTGCTCGTGATGCATGGCTCGGCAGATGCGGTGACTTCTCCCGCGGGCAGCGAGCGCCTGCACGGCCTGGCCGGAACGCGCGACAAGACGCTGCAAATATTCGAAGGATATGATCACGACCTGATGACCGGCGCCGGTCACGATCGCGTCCGCGACAGGATGCTGCGATGGCTGAGCGCGCGGCTGGATGCCGCAACCCGAATCGAGCAGACCCGCATCGAATACATCAATCCGGAGTGACGTGAACCCGATCCGCATCCTTGCCGTGGATGACCATTTTCTGTTGAGGGAAGGGATCGCCGCGCTGATCGCGAGCCAGGCCGACATGCGGTTGATAGCCGAAGCGTCCACGGGCGCCGAGGCTGTCACGCAGTTTCGTGCCCACCAGCCGGACGTCACGTTGCTCGACATCCAGATGCCGGGCATGGGCGGCATCGAAGCGCTGACGAGGATCCGCAGCGAATTCCCGGAGGCGCGGGTGATCATCCTCACGACCTATGGCGGCGACGTGCTGGCCATGCGCGCGCTCGAGGCTGGCGCGTACGCGTATGTGCTCAAGGGAGCGGTGAGAACGGAACTGCTGGTCACCATCCGCTCGGTGCACCAGGGTCGGCGTCGTCTCGGGGACGGCGTCGCGTCCACGCTCGCCGCACATCGCGGCGAGGAGGTGCTCACGACTCGCGAGATCGAAGTGTTGCATCTCGTCGCGGCCGGCAATTCCAACAAGCAGATCGCCGCGCGTCTTCTGGTCACGGAAGACACGATCAAGGCGCACATGAAGCGGATCATCGGAAAATTGGGCGCCAACGATCGCACGCACGCGGTCACGCTGGCGCTGTCGCGCGGCATATTGCCCGCGGTGGCCGACTGAATGGCCGGTAGTTGGCTGGCGCGCGCACATGTGCGATAGCTAGTGCGCGCGCGCATATGCGCTATAGCTAGCGTGCGCGCGCATATGCGCGCGACGCCGGTATCGTGAGTTCGACCACGGTGCCCGCGTCCTGCGCGGACCGGATCTCGAGGCTGCCACCCACCTGCCGCGTGCGCTCACGCATGCCCTGCAAACCCCAATGGCCCTCGCGACCCAGGGCCAACGTGTGGGCATCGAGCCCCACGCCATCGTCACGCACTCGCAGCCTGAACCGCTCCGTTCCCCAGTCGACCTCGACCTGGACCCGGCGCGCGCCCGCGTGGACTACTGCATTGGAGAATGCCTCGCGCGCCACCTGCAACACGTCGTCGCGCACCAGCGGAACCATGTCGCGGGGTTCGCCGTCCACGATGATTCGGCACTCCGGCGCATCGGCGCGCCGCAGCATCGGCAGGTCTTGCGTCATCGCCCGCAGCGCAGCCTCGAGGTCGACACCTGCGGCTGCGAAATTGCGCAAGTCCGTCACCGCGACGCGCGCCTGTTCCGCGGTTTCATCACCGCGGCTCATGGCTTCGTCGAGCGCCTGCGCCGCGGCGTCGGGGTGCGCCGGCAATTGGTGGCGCACTGCCTGCAGCCGGAACATCAGGCCGTGAAACCCCTGTAGCAGGGAATCGTGAAGTTCTCGCGCGATGCGCATGCGCTCGGCGACGCGCTCGTCGAGGCGCATGTCGAACTGCCGGGCAATTGCTCTCACGCGCAGCCAATATGCCAGCCAGACGATGCACAGCAGCGCCAGCCCGACTGCCACGCGGAACGAGGTCGTTTGCCACCACGGCGCCAGGATGGTGATGCCCAAGGTCCGAGGCGCGGACCAGTTGCCACCGCCGGTGGCGCCCTGCACCGCCAGTAGATAGCGGCCGGGTTGCAGCGAGTTGTACGACGCGATGCGACGATCACTGCCGACGGAATGCCACGCTTCTTCCAGCCCGGTCAGCCGGAACCGATAGCGATTCGATGCGGGGTTTGCGAAGGTCAGCGCGGCGAATCCCGCGGCGAACATGTTGCGGGAATACGGGAGCGTGATCTCCCGCAGGTCCGGGAGCACCGACGAGCGCGAGCCGGCGGGCCCCGGCGAGAACGGCTCACCGGCGATGAGCAGGTCCGTGAATTCAACCAGCGGCGCATGCCCATTTGTTTTCACGCGATCCGGATGGAACCAGGTCGCGCCGGCAAAGCCGGCGAAGAACATGTCTCCCGTATCACTCTGATGGCAGGAGCCCCATCCGGTGAAATCCATGCCGGGCAGACCATCATCTCGCGAGAAGCTGCGCACCTCTCCGGAACGGCCATCGAGTCGCGCGATACCATTGTTGGTCGACATCCAGATCCCGTCACGCGCGTCCAGCTGCAAGCAGCTCACCGCATTGCCGGGCAGCCCCTCGCCGGTGTGATAGCTGCGCACCGCGCCCGTCACCGGGTCGAGCACGTCCAAACCATTTTGAGAGCCGGCCCAGATCATGCCCTGGCGATCGACGAGCACCGCGTTGACCCTGCCATTGCTGATGCCTCCTTTGACCCCGGTCGCGGGATAGCCGACGAACTCGCCCGTGGCGGGGTTCAATCGCTGCAGTCCGTTCACGTTCGTGCCGAGCCAGAGCTGGTGTTCGGCGTCTTCGGCGAGCGAGAGATATCTCGTACGCCGGAGCGTGGCCGGTAGTTCACGAATTTCCCGCGCGCTTCATCCAGGCGCGACACGCCGTTCCAGGTGGCGAGCCAGAGATTGCCCGCGTGGTCGACGAGGATGTCGTTGATCACTCCGCCCGCGATGCTTTCACGGTCGTCGGGATCGTGCTGGAAACGCAGCACTCTCCCGCTCGCGTCCAGGCCGATGAGCCCGGCGTTCACGGTTCCCAGCCACAGCCGCCCGCGCGTGTCCGTGGCCATGCTGATCACCTCACTGTCGAGTCCCAGCCGCGCGCTCAGGTCCTCACGTTTGCCGGTTTCGAGATCCACCGCGAGCACGAAGCTCGGGAAGCTCACCCATAGTTTCCTGCCATGCGCTTCGAGGATCGCGTTGACCATCTTCCCGCTGCGCCCGACATTGGCGCCGGACCTGGTAGGCACTTTTCGGAAGGCTGGCGTTCGCGCGGGAAACAGGTAGATAGGAGTGCCATGGAGCGCCACCCAGATGTTGTCCTGCCGATCCTGGTACAGCGTGACGATGTCGTCACCGCCGAGGCTCTGCGGGTCCGCCGGATCGTTGCGGTAGCGCATGAACACGTGATGATCAGGGTCGTAGCGCAGCAATCCATCGCTGCCCGTACCGAACCACAGGTTCCCTTGCCGGTCTTCGATCGCCGAGTTCACCGGGAACTCATTCACGGGCGCGCCCGCGGCATCCAGGAACTTCAAGCGGGTCAACTTGTGAGCCGAGCGATCGTAGATCGCAAGCCCGCCACCAGTCGCGTGGTAGACCCAGAACGTGCCGCGTCGATCTTCGATGAAACCGAATTCGCGTGTCTCGCGAAGCGGGATGCGGGTCAGCACCCGTCCGGTCGCGCGGTCCAGCGAGTCGAGTCCGGCGCCGCCCGCGACCCAGAAGTTTCCAGCGCGATCCTCATTGGCGTACTTCACATCGTCGTCGGCGAGCGAACGTATGTCGGTTGGCTCGTGATGAAACTGCGCTCGTATGCGCCCTTCCGAATCGAGCCCGTACAAGCCGCCCGAGGTGCTCAACCAGACCGTGCCGGACCGGTCTTGCGTGATCGACTGGATCGCCACCGCGCCTTTGTTCGAACGCGCGAAGTCGATCTGCGAAAACTTTCCCGTGCGCGGGTCGAAGATGTCCAGGCCCTTGTCGGTGCCGATCCAGAGCCGCCCCTCGCGATCCTTGTGAAGGGCGTACACATACGCGCCTCTGAACGCGTTGCCGACATTTGTATCGGGTGCGAATCGAATGTCCCCATACCCATCGAAGCGATGCAGGCCGTATTGGGTGCCGAACCACATGAAACCCTTGTCGTCCTGGGCGATCGGTCCGACGCGCGACTGCGAGAATTCTGCGGCATTGTCGACGCGGACGAAGGCGATGTCATCGCCTTCCATCATCCTGACCGATCGCACTTCCGTGACGAGAGTTGCCGCGAACCTGTCCTGTGCGGTGGCTTGCGATGCGATTGCGGCGGCGACGAGAACCGTCACGCTGAGACGGCGCAAGATCAGTAGTGATGGCGTGCGTCGGAAGTCGTCCGTCATGCTCAGGCTAAACCCTCTGGCCGCCTGCCCAGGAGTGCAACGTGCGCAAGCGTACAGAACTCGAGCTGGGGAAGAGCATCCTGACTCCGTGTTACACGAATTTCTCCTGGTCAACAGGGCGGATCTGATCAACCGCTGCTGTCTCAAGGTTGCCAAGAGGGCGGCACCACGGGGAGGCATCTTGGACCTCGCCCACGGAGTCCCTCGATTCCTGGTTCAGCTCATCAATACCCTGCCGGTTGAACAGACCTCTGAGCCCATGCAGTAACTGGCTGACCACGCGAAGAGTCAGGGCCTCATTCGATGAGCTCGACAGCGAGACCCGGAAGAGCGATGCCTGCCACATCGGTCCGCCAGATCTGCCCGGCCTGAACGGAATGCGCGCCCGTGATCGTGCCGGTCGTGATGATCTCGCCCGCTTGCAGCGGCGCGGCGCGGCGTTGCGTCGCCAGCAGCGCGAGTAGATGGACGACCGCATCGAGCGGGCTACCCAGAACATTGGAGCCCATGCCCGTTGCTATGTGCAGGTGGTCACATGTCACGGAGAGCGTGAAGGATTTCAGTGCGGCGAGGATTTCGTGGCCGCATTGCTCCACGGATCGAGGCGGACCGATCAGCAGTGCGCCGTGCAGGCCTGAATCAGCTACCGCATCGGCGGCCTCGAGCTTCCAGCCGGGATAGTGCGACTGCACGATTTCAAAGCCGTGCGCCACCCACTCGACAGATTTCAACAGCTCCACCGGCCCGGCGCCGCGCGCCGGAAGCTCGTGCAGCTTGAAGACGATTTCGGGCTCGATTTTCGGCTCGACGAGGTTGCGCAAGCTGAACGTGGCGTGCGCGCCGCGCAGCTCGATAACCGTGGTGTCGTACACGTACGCCCAGACAGGCTGCGATACGCCGAACTTTGGCCACAGCGCGCTGTTGGTAAAGCCGATTTTTCGCCCGATGGGCCTGGCATTCTCCGCCACCCGTTCACCGTGGATGACGTGTGCCACCTCGTATGCGGCGGCGAGATCGAAGGCGGGAAAGCGTGACGTCAGTGCCTCGACCTGACTCCTGGAGTCTTGAGCTCGCTTCAGTTCCAACGCGAGATCGCGCAGGTGGTTGGCAACCGGCGTTCCATCGTTCACTCGTCGCTCCCGTAAGTTTGCTGGCCGCGACTTTAGCAAGACTCAGCACTGCGGACCTGCGGACGCGGCGGCGCATGGCGAGCCCAGCGATTTACTTTCTCGGGTTCGAATCCCTTGCCAGGCACCGCGAGCAGATAGCGACGTGCTTCGTTGCGTGCTCGCGGTGAAATTTGGCGGGAGAGAGGGATTCATACCGGCTCCCGAAGCTATTGAATCTGAGTGACTTTCCTAACTATCCGAATATCCATACCTCAGGAATACCCACCCATTTTCGATGATTTCTGAGCACAAAACGTGCGCCTATTGTGCCGGCTACCGCATCCGACGCCAAGCGAGATCCGTTCGCTTTCGTGCGAATACTACTCGTCACGATGCAGCACGCGAATTCCGACTGGCCCCCGCATTTCACCGTTGATCGAGTGCTCTTGATCAAGGCTTTCGGGAGCGGAGCTAGGCCAACCGCTCGAACCCGTCCGCCGACCACTCGTCCGACCCGACGCCGTGGTGGACGAAGAAGAGACCTTCGGGGTCGTACTTGCGCTTCACCGCCTTTAAGCGCGCGTAATTGGCGCCCCAGAACGCGTGGCCCCAGTTCTTGTTGAAGTAGTTGCTCTCCGAGACGTAGGAGCCGGCCTGAGGCGCGATCTTGAGGAGTTCATGGTTGGCAGCGTCGATGGCGCGGGCGTTGCGTTCGGCCACGGCCATGTCCGGCGCGTTGTCCGGCAAGCCGGGTAGCGGCGGCGAGTCGCCAGTCCCGGTGATGGCGAGCGCAAAAGCGGTCAGCGCCTCGGGGTTGGTCGCTGTGTTGCGCGCGTCGGCGATGCGCTCGCGCGTCCCGCCGGCGAGACCTTTGTTCAAGTGCAGGCTGACTCCGAAGTGGCGGCTCGCGTTGAAAAGCGCATCGATGAGGCGCGGCCGTTCCTCGGGCTGCAGCAGCGAGGCGGGGAGCCAGACCGACTCGTATCCGTGGACTATCATGGATGTTTGTTGGCCGTCGCCGCGCCCCCAGGCA
>JBIOZI010000290.1:0-7422 GCA_044871085.1 Steroidobacteraceae bacterium
CGCTGGTCGATGCCGGCCGCATCGACGAGGCGCACCGCATCGCGCAGGGCGCGATGCGCGCCGATCCGGCCAACGAACACCTCGTGGAGCTGGTGCGCGAGCTGCGCATCCAGAATCACTGGAGCATGAAGCCGCTGTGGCCGCTGCAGAAATGGGGCTGGGGCGCCTCCGCCGCGATGTGGATCGGCGGCATCGTCATCGTGCGCCTGCTGGCCGCGCGAGCGCCCGAGCTCGCGACTCCGTTCGCATATGCCTGGATCGCGTACGCCATCTATAGCTGGGTATGGCCGCCTCTCATCCGCCGCATCCTGTGAGCCGCCGCATTCCATGAGCCATCACGACGACACGAAGCTCGCCGCGCTCGAGGCCGAGCTGCTGCGCGACCCGTTCAACGGCGACAAGCGTCTCGACTACGCGCGCGCGCTCGCGGCCGCGGCGCGCAGCTCCGATGCGCTGGCGCAATATGACCTGGCACGCAAGGCCGGCGTGCCCGCGCTCGAAGAATTCGAGCGCCTGCGCGCGCCGACGCCCGCGCCGCCGCGCGAGCCGGTCCGATTGTCGGTGGTGCCCGGCACGCGCACGGCCGACGTGGTGTCGATTGCGCGGCCCGTGGCCGAAAAAGAGAAGACGCGCTTCATCCACATCGCGGGCATGGACGACCTCAAGAAGTCGATCCGCCTGCAGATCATCGAGCCGTTCGTCAATCCCGGCCTGTTCGCCAGGTTCCGCAAGAAGGCTGGCGGCGGCATCCTGCTCTACGGACCGCCGGGTTGCGGCAAGACGATGCTGGCGCGCGCCGTCGCGAACGAGTGCAACGCGAGCTTTCTCGCGATCGGCATCTCCGAGGTCCTGTCGATGTGGCAGGGCGAGAGCGAGCGCAATCTCGCGCTGATGTTCGAGAAGGCGCGTGCGCAGAAGCCCTGCGTGATGTTCTTCGACGAGCTCGATGCGCTGGCGTTCGCGCGCTCGAAGGCGAGCTCGGACGTGAGCCGCAAGATCGTCAACGAGTTCCTTTCGCAGCTCGACGGCTTCGAGAACGCCAACGACCAGGTGCTGATCCTGGCGGCCACCAACATGCCCTGGGACGTGGACCCGGCGATGAAACGCCCCGGCCGCTTCGCCCGCCAGGTGTTCGTGCCGCCGCCCGACGTCGTGGTGCGCGCGCGCATCATCGAGCTCGCGCTCGACAACGTGCCGCATGGCGCCACCGACGCCGTCGCGGTGGCGCGGGCCACCGAGCAGTTCTCGGGAGCGGATGTCGATGCGCTGGTCGAGCGCGCGAAAGAATACGTGCTGACCGAGTTCCTCGAGACCCGGCAGGAGCGCGAGATCTCCCAACAGGACCTGCTGCGCGCCGCCGCCGAGCTCACGCCGACGACGCAGGACTGGCTGCGCACCGCCCGCAATCTGGTCAAGTACGCCGGCGGCGACGACTCGTATCGCGACCTGGAGCGCTATCTGAAGGCCAACAAGCTGTTGTAGCGCGCCGGCCGCAGTTTGCAATAATGCCGCTCCCGCAATTTTGGAGTTGCGCGATGAAGGCTCGAATCCTGGCAACCGCTCTCGCCGTGGCATCGCTCGTGGCGTGCTCTCGCAGTGAGAGCCCCACGGCCGCGAACGTGACGACTACTCCAGCTCCCGCGCCCGAGCCCGCCGCCGCTCCGGCAGACACAGGAACCCAATCCATGCCCATGCAGAAAATCGAAATCGCTCCCGGTAACGGTGCCGACATCAAATCCGGCCAGACCGCGCTGGTCCACTACACCGGCTGGCTCTACGACGCCGCGGCGCCCGAGAACAAGGGCAAGAAGTTCGACAGCTCGGTCGATCGCGACGAGCCGTTCGAATTCCCGGTCGGCGCGGGCATGGTCATCAAGGGCTGGGACGATGGCGTGGTGGGCATGAAAGTAGGCGGCAAGCGCCGTCTCGTCATTCCGCCCGAGATGGGCTATGGCGCGCGCGGCGCGGGCGGCGGGTTGATTCCTCCGGGCGCGACCCTGGTATTCGACGTCGAGCTCGTGGAGATCCGCTGATGCGTGCGGGGCCGGTGCGCATGCGCACGGCACTCGCCTGGGCCGCCTGCGCGCTGGCCGCCGCCGCGCAGGGCGCCACGCTGATCCACGCCGGCCGCGTCATCGACGGCGTCTCACCAGTGCCCACGCTCAATCAAACCGTGGTGGTCGAAGCGGGGAAGATCACCGCGATCGAAGCGGGCTTCCGCACGCCCGCCGCGGGCGACCGGGTCATCGACCTGCGCGGTGGCACGCTGTTGCCCGGCCTGATCGACATGCACGTGCACCTCACCAGCGAGTACAGCAAGCAGTCCGAGATCGAGGACTACAAGCTCAACGAGGCGGACGTCGCCATCGACGGCGTCGTCCACGCCGAGCGCACGTTGTTAGCCGGCTTCACCACCGTGCGCGACCTCGGCGACGAGTTCCGCGCCTCGCTGGCGCTGCGCAACGCCATCAACGCCGGGCGCATCCCCGGTCCGCGCATCATCGCCGCCGGCAAGTCCATCGCGAGCACGGGCGGGCACGCGGACCCCACCAATGGCTGGTCGCGCAAGTTTCGCGCGGATCCGGGCCCCGAGGACGGCGTCATCAACGGCGTCGACGATGCGCGCAAGGCCGTGCGCCAGCGCTACAAGGAAGGCTCGGACACGATCAAGATCACGGCCACGGGCGGCGTGCTGTCCATCGCCAAGAACGGCGCGAATCCACAGATGACCGAAGAAGAAATCCGCGCCATCGTCACCACCGCGCGCGACTACGGCTTCAAGGTCGCGGCGCACGCGCACGGCGCGGAGGGCATCAAGCGGGCCGTGCGCGGCGGCGTCGATAGCATCGAGCACGGCACGTTCATGGACGACGAGGGCATGAAGCTCATGAAGGAGAAGGGCACGTTCTACGTGCCCACCATTTCCGCCGGCCGCTGGGTGTACGACCAGGCGCAGGATCCGGGCTTCTTCCCACCCGTGGTGCGTCCCAAGGCGCTCATGGTCGGTCCGCAGATCCAGAACACATTCGCGAAGGCCTACAAGGCGGGCGTGAAGATTCTCTTCGGCACCGATACCGGCGTCAGCCGCCACGGTGACAACGCGAAGGAGTTCAAGCTCATGGTCGAAGGCGGAATGCCGCCGATGGAGGCCATCCGCGTGGCCACGAGCGCGCCCGCGAAATTCCTCGGGCTCGACGAGCAGACGGGCAGCATCGCGGTGGGCAAGCTCGGTGAGCTGGTGGGTGTGCCGGGGAATCCGCTCGAGGACATCGCGGTGATGCAGCGCGTGGTATTCGTCATGAAGGACGACACAGTCTACAAAGCCCCGTGACGCGCGCGCAGGCACTGACCGTCGCGGGGCCCGCGGGCCCGATCGAAGCCAGGCTCGAGACTCCTGACGACGCGCAGGAGGCGGCGCAGGCGCCCGGTGTGTTCGGCGTGGTGTGCCATCCGCACCCGCTGTTCGGCGGCACCATGGACAACAAAGTCGCGCACGTGCTCGCACGCGCCATGGTCGAGTGCGGTGCGCCGGCATTTCGTTTCAATTTCCGCGGAGCGGGAGCGAGTGCCGGCGTGTTCGACCACGGCAATGGCGAAGCCGACGATCTCGCGGCGGTGGTCGCCGAAGGGCGACGTCGATTCCCGGGCGCGGCGTTGTGGCTGGGCGGCTTCTCGTTCGGCGCGTTCGTGGCGCTGCGCGCCGCGCCGCGCCTGGCACCGGCGAAGCTGGTCGCCGTGGCGCCGCCGGTCGCGCGCTTCGACTTGGGTGAGGTCGCGCACCCCGGCTGCGACTGGATGCTGGTGCAAGGGGATGCGGACGACGTGGTGCCGCCGGACGCCGTGCTCGCATGGGCGGCGGCGCAGTCCCGGGCGCCGCGGCTCCACGTGCTCGCCGGCGCGGGCCACTACTTTCACGGGCGCTTGCACGAGCTCAAACCACTCGTCGTCGAGTTTTTCGCCACCTGATGGCCCGGCTATTGGCGAAAAGGGCCTTTCGCAGCCGCTCGAAACACAAAAGCCCGGACGCCTTGCGACGTTCGGGCTCTCATGGTGCTTCGCGCGTCGTGGCACGCGCGAGGCGGTGCGCTTAGTTAACGAGCGCCTTGAGGCTCTTCAGAGGCAGCACGCGGACCTTCTTGGAGGCCGGCTTCGCCTTGAAAATCATCTTTTCCTTCGTGAAGGGATTGATGCCTTCGCGCGCCTTCGTGGCGGGCTTCTTCACGACCTTCATCTTCAGAAGACCGGGCAGAGTGAACAGGCCCGAACCACGCAGGCTCTTCTTGATGATGTTGTTGAGTGACTCGAACACCGCGGCGACCTGCTTGCGCGACAGCTCGCTGTCCTTGCAGATCGTTGCCACGATTTCAGACTTCGTCGGTGCGCCACCTTTCTTTGCCATTAGCTCGACTCCTCAGTGAAAAAGTTCAGCGGAAAAAATGCTCCGCTATCTCGCGATTCGGCGCGCAACATAGCACAGCATTTCCCGTTCGCAAACGAATTTTTGCGCACTGACATGCTGCAAATGCCTTGTTTTCTAGGGTCCGGCGCACATGTCGCACGCGCGCCGCGCGTGTGTCGCAAGAAAAAAACGCGTGCGCGCTGTACGAATCTTCGCCAATCGTGCGCATTCGACGCATTCGACGCGACGTCGGATCATCCTCTTAAGTGCATGTAACTAGGCGAGGTTCAGCAGGCGCAGCAGCACGCCGAGCGCGAGCAGCGCCCACAACGCCGACAGATCGATCGCGCCGATGGGCGGAATCAAGCGGCGAAACGGCCGCAACACGGGTTCGCACACGGTGCCGAGCAGCGCCATCGTCGGGTTGTATCCCGCGGGCACCACCCAGGTCAGAAGCGCGTAGATCATGATGGCGCCCATGTAGAACACGATGAACGCGCGCACCAGCATCAGCGCCGTCACCACCAGCCAGGAGATCGGATCCAGCACCGTAATCGAGTCGCCATCGACCAGCTCGAGCACGCCGACCGTTGCGGCGGCCACCAGCAGGATCGCGAGCACCGATGCGCTATCCACCTTGCCCATGGGCGGAAACACCTTGCGCAGCGGCATGATCAGGGGATTGGTCGCGATGAGCACGGCGTGGGCGAGCGGGTTGCGGAAGTCCGCGCGGGTGAGCTGCATGACGAATCGCAGGATGAGTACGTATAGATACAGCGTCAGCAGCGCATCGAGCAGGAAGTGCAGGGCATTCATGGGCGCGGTTGATCTCCGAAGGCGCGCGCCATCTCGCGTCCGCGATCGGCCGCGGCGGTGAGCGCGGCAGTGACGATACCACGCAGGTTTGCCCCATCGAACGCGCGAACCGCGGCCTCGGTGGTGCCGCCCTTCGAGGTGACCTCGGCGCGCAGCCGCGCGAGATCGCCATCACTGGCGCGCGCCATGAGCCCCGACCCGTACAACGTCTGCAATGCGAGCTCCCGCGCGCTCGCGCGCTCGAGGCCGAGCTGCACGGCAGCGTCCATCATGAGCTCTGCGAGCAGGAAGAAATAGGCCGGTCCGCTGCCCGACAACGCCGTCACGACATCGAGCGCGTCTTCTTCCGGCACCCAAACGGTGGTGCCGACCGCTCCCAGTATTTCCGAGCAGATGGCACGATGCATGTCGCTGAGCGCTCGCGGCGCGTATACGCCGGTGGCGCCGGCGCCGTTGAGCGCGGGACGATTCGGCATCGCGCGCGCGACCGCGATGCCGGGTCCGCACCAGCCCGCGATGTCGGCCAGCCGGATTCCCGCGGCAATCGACAACACCAGCGGCTTGTGGCGCGCGAGCACGTCGGCCAGCGCCTGCGTGGTTGCGGCCATGTCCTGCGGCTTGACCGCCAGCACCACCACGCCCGCTCCGTCCACGGCTTCGCGGTTGTCGGCGGTGACGTGCACGCCGAGCTCGTCTGTGAGCTGCTGACGGCGCGGCTGGTGCGCCTCGCCCACGCTGATGTTCCGTGGCGCGAGTCCGCGGGCGATGAGCCCGCGAATCAGCGCACCGCCCATGTTTCCGCCCCCGATGAAGGCTGCTTTGATGGTCATGATGTTGGTCATTCTAGAGAAAAAACCGTGCGGGCTATTCGCGCGCGCCGAAGATCGCGGTGCCCACGCGCACGATGGTCGCCCCTTCCGCGATGGCCGCTTCGAAGTCGGCGCTGGTTCCCATCGAAAGAGTATCGAGGCCCATGCCGCGCTCGTTGAGGTAGTCGAACACTTGGCGCGTCTCCCGGAACCAATGTCGCTGCTTGTCGACCGTGCTCTCGGCGGGGGGCATGCTCATGAGCCCGCGCAGCCGCACGTTGGGCAGCGCCTGCACGGCCCGTGCGAGCGCCGGCACGTCGGCCGCTTCGACGCCGCCCTTGCTGGCTTCGCCGCCCACGTGCAGCTGCAGGCAGAGGTTGAGCGGTGGCGCGTGATACGGCCGTTGCGCGGCCAGGCGCTCCGCGATCTTCAGGCGATCGACGCCGTGCACCCAGGCGAAGTTCTCGGCCACCGGTTTGGTCTTGTTAGCCTGCAGGCGGCCGATGAAATGCCAGCACAATTCACGGCCCGCGAGCGCGGCGATCTTCGGCAGGCTTTCCTGCGCGAAGTTTTCTCCGAAGTGTTCGATACCAGCGCGCGCGGCGGAGTCAATTGCTGCGGCGCTCTGGCCCTTCGAAACGGCCAGAAGCGTGACGGAATCGACACTTCGGCCCGCGGCGCGGGCGGCGCTCGCGATGCGCTCCTGCACAGCCCTCGCGCTGTCCGAGCAATTCTGCGGACGGGATAACATATTGATCACTGACACCCGGGTCTATACTCAACGGCGTTTTTCAAGGGACACCGCATGGCCGTCGACGTCGCCCAGCTCCTCGCTTTCGCCGTGAAGAATAACGCCTCGGACTTGCACCTGTCCGCTGGCGTGCCGCCGATGATTCGTGTCGACGGCGACATGAAACGTATCAACATGCCCGCGCTGACCCACAAGGAAGTGCACGGCATGGTGTACGACATCATGAACGACAAGCAGCGCAAGGCGTACGAAGAGTTCTTCGAGACCGATTTTTCGTTCGAGATCCCGAAGCTGGCGCGTTTCCGCGTCAACGCCTTCAACCAGAACCGCGGCGCCGGCGCGGTGTTCCGCAACATTCCCTCGGTCATCCTCTCGCTGGACGATCTCGGTGCGCCGAAGATCTTCCGCGACCTGTGCATGCTGCCGCGTGGCCTGGTGCTGGTCACTGGCCCGACCGGTTCGGGCAAGTCCACCACGCTCGCCGGCATGATCAATCACTGCAATGACAACCGGCCCGATCACATCATCACGATCGAGGACCCCATCGAATTCGTGCACGAGAGCAAGCGTTGCCTCGTCAACCAGCGCGAAGTGCACCGTGACACGCTCGGCTTCTCCGAAGCCCTGCGCTCCGCTTTGCGCGAAGA
>JBIOZI010000291.1:0-12724 GCA_044871085.1 Steroidobacteraceae bacterium
CAAACCGACAGCGCGCCGACTCGGCGCATTCCGTTCACTCTTGTTGGGCTTTGCCGCGCTGTTCGCGCTCGGCAACCTGGCATCCGCGCAGGTGGCTCCGAGCCACGACCCGTCGCGCATGATCCGCAACAACGACGGCCGCTATTGGATCTTCACCACCGGCAACGGCATCTTCGCGATGTCCTCGCCGAACGCGGATTTCTCGGGCTGGCGCGTCGAGCCCACCGTGTTCCCCGTGGGCACGTGGCCGAGCTGGATCAACCAGTTCGTCACCGGCTTCGGCGGCACCTTCTGGGCGCCGGACGTCATCAAGGTCGGCAGCACCTATCGCCTGTACTACTCCTGCGCGGGGCAGGGCGCGCCGGCCGCCATTGGCCTCGCCACCGCCACGAATCTCGCCGGGCCATGGACCGACCAGGGCCTGGTGGTCAACGGCAACAACGCCATCGATCCGGCGCCGCTCGTCGACGGCAGCAATCACTGGCTCACCTGGGGCAACTGGCAGAGCGGCGTCGACCTGCTGCAGCTGAATCCCTCGACCGGCAAGCCGCTCAATTCCACGCGCTGGGATCTCGTGCCCGGGCAGGTCGAGGCGCCCTATCTACACCGGGATGGCAGCTTCTACTACCTGTTCTTCCAGCGTGGCCTGTGCTGCCAGGGCGTGAACAGCGGCTACACCACCATCGTGGCGCGCTCCACCAGCGTCACCGGGCCGTATCTCGACAAGAACGGGGTGAGCGTGCTCACCGGCGGCAGCGGTGCGGGCAGCACCTTCCTGCCGAATCGTGACGGCCGCTTCATCGGGCCGGGCCACGTGGGCTACGGCGAAGGCCGGCTGACATATCACTTCTACGACGGCCAGGACAACGGCGCGCCGAAGCTGCGTGTCACGACGATGAGCTTCGTGAACGGCTGGCCCGTGGCCGGCGGCGTGACGACACCACCACCGCCGGTCGGCTCCGCACCGGCGAACGGCACGTACCGCCTGCGCAACCGCGCCAGCGGCAAGTACCTCGACAATCTCGGCTCGACTGCCGACGGCGCCAACGTGGCACAGTGGGCCGGCGGCACCAGCAACAACCAGCGCTGGGTGCTGACCACCACGAGCGGCATCTCGAAGTTGCGCTGCGTGACCGGCGGCAAATACCTCGACACCATCGGCCGCACCGCCGACGGGTCGATCGTCGGCCAGTGGGCGAACGGCACCAGCATCAACCAGACGTGGACCGTGGTCGCGACCAGCGGCTTCTACAAGGTGATCAGCCGCGCGAACGGCAAGGCGCTCGACACCGGCGGCGGCACCGCCGACGGCGCCACGATGCAGATGTGGTTCGACAACACGAGCTCGAACCAGCAGTGGACGTTCGAGTTCGTGAGCTCGTCGACCAACTAGCCACTCTCGCAATCGGGCCAAACGACGGCCGCGGGTCTCACGATCCGCGGCCGTTCTTGCTGGTGCGCGCGCCTATCTACTCCCTCACGCGCGCCGGAACGCCAGGTCCCAGACGCCATGCCCGAGACGCGCGCCGCGCTTCTCGAACCGCGTGGGCGCGCGTTCCTCCGGGCGCGGCATCCAGTCGCGCGTCGGCGACTGGTTCGTGAACGAGCCGCTCGCGCCCAGCACCTCCAGCATCTGCAGCGCGTACTCTTCCCAGTCCGTCGCGAGCTTGAACAGGCCGCCGGGCGCGAGGCGCGAGGCGACCAGCTCCACGAACGGCGGCTGGATGAGCCGGCGTTTGTGATGCCGCTTCTTGTGCCAGGGGTCCGGAAACAGCACCAGCACCTCGTCGAGCGACCCGGCCGGAATCTGCTCGCTCAGCACCTCGACGGCGTCGTGGTCGCTGACGCGCACGTTCGCCAGTTGCTGGTCGGAGGCCAGCATCAGCAGGTGGCCCACGCCCGGGCGATGCACCTCGATGCCGAGGAAATCGCGCCCGGGATGCGCGGCGGCCAGCGCGGCGAGGTGCTCGCCGTTGCCGAAGCCGATCTCGAGCGTACGCGGCGCGCGGCGGCCGAAGAGCAGGTCGAGATCCAGCAGCCCCGGCGCGAATGCCACGCCGTATCGCGGCCACAGGTCCTCGAGCGCGCGCGACTGGCCGGAGGTCATGCGTCCGGCGCGCATCACGAAGCTGCGGATGGGCCGATGCGTCGGCTCGTTCAAGCACGCTCTCCGACCAGCGTTTCATAGAGTGCCGCGAAGGCGTGCGCGGCCGCGTCCAGCGACGCCTCCCAGTGCCCGGGCGAGTCCTCGTCCGCGCCGTCGGTGACGTATTTCGCGCAGGCGAAGCGCGCGTGCTCGGCGACGCACACGCGTGCCAGCGCGAAGGCCTCCATGTCGACGACGTCGCCGTCCACCTCGTGCTCGTGCGTCGCGAACGAGTCCGCCGTCGAGCACAGCGCATGCGGCAGCCGCGCGAACACGCGCGGGAACTCGATGATCGGCGGCGTATCGTCGAAAGGCGTGACCCCGGCCGCGAACCCGAGGCCGCTCACGTCCATGTCGCGCTGCGCGAAGCGCTCGCAGGCCACCAGCGTGCGCGCCGCGACGGTGCGGCTGCCCGCGGTACCCAGGTTGACCACCAGCGGCTGGGGGGCGCCGGCGCAACGCATCTCCGCCAGCCGGCGCGCGAGCGCGGCCGCGGCGTTTACCTTGCCGACGCCGGTATAGAGCGGCGCGGCGCCGGCACGCTCCAGCAGGCCGCGCGATTCCTGCGGCAGCGCCATGACGATCAACAGATTGGGTTTGTGCATCGGCGGTTATCTTTTACGGTTGAGCTGGCCGATCCGGCTCGGCTATTCTCGCTGCCCCGGGGCGCGGGTGTAGTTCAATGGTAGAACTGTAGCTTCCCAAGCTACTAACGTGGGTTCGATTCCCATCACCCGCTCCAACTCACCGCTCATTGCAACGCGGGGGATGCCTAGACGGATCGAGCCTCGCTCGAAGGGCCTACTTCATGCCTGGCGTGTCATCGCGCCGCCGCACTGGCGCTGAGCTCGACTGAATAGGCTCTCCGTCCCGTCACGATCGTGCTGCTGGTGCCGCGATGCCCGATGGTGTTGCGGCCAGGCGCGCTGTCGTCGATGACTCTGCCCATCGCCGCGAGGCCGGCGCCGCCTTGAAGACGACGGAGTCCATTCGGACCGTCCTCGAAGAAGGCCAGTCTCACATCCACCCAGTTGTCGTCGAACAGCGTCCACTCGGCTTCGGCGAACAAGTCCTCGCTGGCTTTGAATTTCAGCGGCTCGCCGTTCGGGCCGGTGTGGGTGACGTGCACGGGCTCGCCGCCGTCGATGCGAACCGTGATGTCGAGCGTCACCTCACCCGATACGGGTTTGCGCCGCGGAGGGTTCTCATCGCTCCCGCGCTCGGGAATGGCGGGATCGAGGCCCGCGGTCGCGCGCGCCTGCACGATCCACTGGCGCAATCTTGCCTCATTCGCTTCGTTCGCCTTGGTGAGCGCGGCATTTTGTACCGGACTCAGGAAGCCGGACGCCTGTTCGGCCATCCGTCGATTCGACGCTTCTCTGAGCCGCAGGACCTCCTGATTGCCCTCGATCGTCGACAGCTGTGACTGCCGTTGCAGATCTTCCTTGAAGCCCGGCGAGCGAGGGTCACGCGACCGCAGGAGCGCCGACATCCGCGAGGGACCGGGAGGCGGAAGACTCATCCGGTTCGTCTCCTGGAACAGTCTCACGAGACGGACCTTCTGCTCCGGCGACAGCTTGTCGGTCGCGCCGAGGGCCGCGTCGACTTCACGAACCTGGCGACGCTCGTGCACGGTTGCCGTGTACTCCTGGTAGCGCGCGAGGCCGTCGTCGCCGAGAACTACGCGCAGCTGGTCGAGCTTTCTGTTCTCTGCCGCAGCCAGGCCCTGCGTAGCGAACGAGGCTTCGCGTCGATGTTCGCCGAACATCGCGTCGAGCGAATCCATGTACTGGTCCGTGAGGAGATCCATCAACGTTGCATGTGTCGTCGCGTCGAGATTCAAGACCTCTTCGACATCCGGATAGATCTGCTCGAGGCTGGCGCGATTCTGGGTGCGCATGGCCTTGCGCTGCTCGGGATCGGCAAGGCGCGCCCGCATCTCATCCATGGATCGCGACGGCTCGCCGAGCGTTGCAAACACGATTTGATTCTCCGAGCCTGCTTTCTCCCCGTCCGCGCTTTTCATGTTTCCGTCCTGGAAAACCGACTCCTCGATCCGTCCCTCCAGGTGTCCCCAGGTTGCGGCCGGCTGGGGTTCTTTCGATGGTTGAGCTCGAGGCTCGGGCTTCGGCGCCGGCTCCGCGGCGAGCGCGCCGCACGCGAGGCCCAGTGAGATCGCCAGCAATGCTGTACGCATCCGCATGATCCCAGCTCCCTTCTATTGCACTGCGAATGGAATGGCCGCGGTTGGAAGCGGCGAACATACATTGCTGCCGACAACGAAGGCCGAACAAAGTTCATCGGCAGCTCGAGGGTGACCCTGTATGGGGCCATGCCTCAAACCAGCGCACGACGACTAACTTTCGCGATGGCCATCGCCCGGCGGCTCCCGCGTCCACGCCGGGTATTTCATGGGGTTCGATTCCCATCGCCCGCTCCATTCCACACCCGGCCGGCGAACGCGCGCGACACGCGCGCCGTGCGCCCCGAGCGCAGCACCAGCACTCCGCCGGCGCGCCGCTCGCGGATCATGGCGCGGTTTACGATCGTGGAGCGATGCACGCGCAGGAATTCTTCCGGGCGCAGCGTCTTCTCCAGCGAAGCCAGCGACTGCCGCAGCAGGTAGCTGCGCTGTAGCGTGTGCACGCTGACGTAGTTACGGTCCGCTTCCAGGCATTCGATGTCCGAGACGCGCACCTGCGCGTGGCCGGTGCCGGTCATCACTTCGATGGTCTCGGGTTGCGGGGAAGGCCGCATCTGCGCGCGGTTCTCCCGCGGCCGGGCGCGCAGCAATAGATAGCCGCCGAGCAGCAGCGCCGCGAACGTCACGTGCAGTGGCAACCGCTCGTAGACCCACAGCGACAGGCGCGTGTCTCCGGCCAGCAGCCAGGTCTCGCTGCCGAAGGTGATGGCCACGATGCCGGCGCACAGCAACGCGCGCACCCCGCCGGGCCATCTGCTCGCGAACGCAGACTCCAACAACCGGTCGCCGCAGCGCACCAGCAGCGCCGCGGCCAGTATCCAGCCGAGCGCGGCCTTCGTTGCCCAGGGCAGCGCGACGTCGAACCCCACCGGGCCGGCGCCCTCCGCGCTGCCATGGAGCTGGCACCAGAACGTGCGCACCAGCACCAGCAGGGGCGCGGCGAGCCACAACATCCACGTCATCGTCCGGGCGAGCATCGCGATCTCCTGTCGTTCGTCCCGATATCCTGCCATTCGGCCCGGGGGGCGTGCGAGCCGGGCACCTTTCCGGCGAGCCTGCGGTCCATTCGGCATGATCGACCCACGCTTCTTCCGCACCGCCGCCATCTTTTCGATGATCTCGGCGGTCACCACGCTCATGCTGATCTTCCTGCCCGACTTCTACGCCGGCGCGCCCGGCTTCGAGGCGCGCATGGCGCGCGTGTACGAGCCGGCCTACCGCCTGCGCGCCTGGGCCTATCTAGTGCATCCGTTCCTGGTGGCCTGCGCCGGGCTGGGCATCGCGCTGGCGCTGCGCCGGCGCGCGCCGGTGCTCGCGCTGCTGGGCGCCATCGGCATCCTGTGGTGGGCGTTCGCCGAAGGCTCGCAGCAGACGCTCACGCTGTTCGCGTTCGACCGCTGGCGCGTCTCATGGGACACCGCCGACGCGGCGACGCGCGCCACGATCCGCATCAATGCCGCCATGTACGACGGGTTGTGGGACGGCATGTACGCGTTCCTGCTCATCGCCTTCGCAATCGGCAACGCCTGCTTCGGCGCGGCGCTGATCCGCGGCCCGGGGCTCGAGCGCATCGTCGCCGCGCTGTTCTTCGCCGCGACGGCGCTGACGCTGGTGTTGCTGATCCGGGAAGCCGGCGCAGAGCTGGTGCCGGAGTCCGTCCTGAAGTGGAGCTACCCCGCGACGCAGCCGCTGGCGCGCGTGCTCATCGGAGTGTGGCTGTGGCGTGCGGCCGCGGCGGAGGAGCCCGCCCGACAATAGTTAGCATGCGCCGCGCGGCCGCCGCTCACTTCGTCAGCGCGCGTATGAGCTGCAGCAACGCCCAGATGCCGATCAGCCACCACCACCACGAGATGCCGCCCGTCTCCCGCGGGCGCTGCCCGGGTGCGCGATCCGGTGCGCGGCCGGGTTCGTCCCCGGCCCGTGGCTGAGGATCGCTGCGCCAGGTGCGGGTGACCGGCGCCGGGGCTGGCCGTGGCGGTGGTGCTTGCCCTCGCGGCGGCGCGTTCTTCGCGGCTTCCTCCGCCGCGCGCGCGGCCTTCTCGCGCTGCTCCTGCTCCTTGACCTGGTTCGCAGTGAGCTCGAGCACGGGGGCGGGACGCGGCCGCGCCTGCCACCACTTCTCGCGCGGCGCCTTGCCGGCGGCCGCGCTGGCGCGGAAATTCGCGCGGCTCAATGGGCTCGCCGCCGCCGGACGGCGCTCGGACTGATGCTTGCGCCGCAGCTCGCGCACGCGCTGCTGCAGTGGTTTGCCCTTGTCGGGGTTCACCATTGCTACGAAGTTCGCAAAGCCCTCGATGCTGTCGAACAGCGAGCCCTCACGCCAGCGCTTGCCCTCAGGGCCGTCCTTGTCGATCTGGAACAGCAGCGCGCGGAATTTCCGCAGCTCCTCGCGGCACACGGAGGGCTTCTGGTTCACGACGACGCCGGTGACTTCCTGGCGCTGGTGCCGGCGCATCACGTGTGTCTTGCGCGGATGGATCTTGAGCCCCTCCGACTCGATGATCTTGCGCACGCGCCACAACAGTTTCTTGACGCCGAGGTTGTCGGTGCTCGCCGCGGAGAACGTCAGGTCATCGGCGTAGCGCGTGTAATCGAAGCCGAGCTTCGCGGCCGCGCCACGCATGCGTTTGTCGAGGCGGCGGCACAGCAGGTTGCTCAACGCCGGGCTGGTGGGCGCGCCCTGCGGCAGCGCCGCCGCGCCGGTCTTCACGAAATAGCGCTGGCCATCGAGCTCATAGGCCGCGGTCTCGGGCTCGGTACTGAGCAGCGCGCACAGGGTCGCCACTTCCTCGCTGTACCCGAGCTGGCGGTAGATGCCCTTCACGCGCGGGTAGCCGATGCTCGGGAAGAAATTCTCGAGATCGAGATTGACCACCACGGCCTTCGCCACGTGCGGCGCCGCGTTGGTGACGATGTTGCGTTGCTTGACGAAACCCTGCGCGCTGGCCGTGACCGGTACCTTGTCGAGGATGTTCTCGAGCAGCCAGTACTGCGCCCGCTTCAGCCGCGGCATCGGCGCGGAGATGATGCGCTCGCCGCCGGACTTCTTCGGGATCGAGAAGCGCTGGTAATGGCTGATCGTCGAGACGTCGCGCTGGTAGCACAGGAAGCGCAGCTCGTTGACGGTGATGCCCATGGCGCCCGCGAGCTCGGCGGCATTGCCGATGAGCGGCAGGGACTGCGCCGCGAGGCGCGCGTGGTTCAGCGTCTTCTGCGTAAGCGGCGCGAAGCAGCCCTCGCCGAGGTACGAGATCTCCTGCTGCTGCCGGCGGTGCCATTGCGACGCGCGCTCGAAACGCTCTGCATTGCGCTTGCGGCGGGTCTCCTCGCGGCGCGCGAGCGCCGCCGCCTTGCGCTCCTTGTGCAGCAGCTTGATCGCCTCGTCGGGGTCGGCCACCTTCGCGAGCTCACGGCTCACTTCGCGCAGCCGCTCGTTGAGCCGCGTCCGCTCCGCGAGGAAGGACTCCGCGACGGTGGGCTGCGGGCTCTGCGCGGGCCAGAAGCCCAGGCGCTTCATCTCCGAGAGGATGAATTCCTGCTTGCCGGTGGCGCGAATGCGCTGCCAGATCTCGTCGCGCGTGAGCTTGCGGGCGCCGCTCACGGCGGGCCCGCCAGGTGGTTTGACGGCGGCGCGGCCTTTGCCTTCGTAGTCATCATGGCTCTGGACCGATCAACTCGACGCCGAAATCGCACGGTACCGCTCATTGGTTTCGCGGAAACCATTCCGCAATAGCGGTACCGTGCGAATTTCGGCCCAGTAAAGATCGGGCCAGAGATGCATGGCTGGTCGGATTGCAAGGACGGCGATCCACCGTCCGATAAGCAAGGTAGCCAGGCCACGCCGCCGTCAAGGTTCAGGATGTTAGTTTGCGCGCGCGCAGGCCGCAATCGTGCGCGCGGAGTGTTCGTGGAGCACGGAGCGCGCACGCTCAGCCCGCCCTGCGCAGCGCGAGCATGTGCTCGCACGGCCCCTTGCGCAGGCGATTCTGCTTCCAGAAGAAACACTGGCAGGTCGCGTCGCGCAGCCGCTGGTCGTCGTCGATGACGATGGTGGATTCGTAGGTCACGGCGTTGTCGAGCACGGAGCCGGCGACGCGCACGCCCTCGGCGGTACGCTCCTGGCTCTTCACCTTCACCAGCTTGGCCAGCACGAATTGGTCGGCCTTGGCCTCCCGCTCGTTGCTGAACCGCAGCTCGGCCACGGGCAGCGGCTCGCGCGACAGCTCGCGGACGCGATACACCCCGCTGGCGAGGTCGAACAGCACCTGGCCCTTCTGGCTGAACACCGCGAGCGCCGACTTCACCGTGCTCTCGTCCACGTGCAGGCGGTGCGCCAGCGACGACGCGCTCTCGCACCAGTTCTCGGCGAGCGCGGAATACACGCGCCGCGCCGTGAATTCGTCGACGTCGGCGCGCGGCGCCAGAAGGTCGAAGTTGCCGAGCCGCGACCAGTCGTTCGCCGTCCATCCCGACAGCCCGAGCGTGAAGCTCAGGTCGCCCAGGTCCGCCACGTAGAAGCTCGGCAGGCCGTCGCCCAACAGGTGCACGGTGAAGTGCTTCGCCAGCGGGATCAGCCGCTCGAGGATGTGCAGCCGCCGCCGTCCCCAGATGCGGATCTGGCGCGGCTCGGGCCCGGTGTAGATGGAGCGCGGGCAGGGGATCTCTACGTTCCACGGATCCAGCGACAGGCGCACGGGCGCGCCCGGCGTCAGCAGGAAGCGCAGCGAGCGCGGCCCCACGCGCTCCTTGCGCCGGCGCAGCGCGTAGCACACGTTGTGCAGGTCCATCGGATGCAGGCGCAGTGTCGTCGACGGCATGGTCATCGCCGAGCTCACCTGCAGGAAGCCGCGCACCCAGCTGTCGGGCAGGTCGATCTTCTTCTCGTCGAGGCCCGGATCGTCGCCGGTCTTCACGGCGAATCCGCCCGGGTCGATGGCGAGCGTGGTGCGCTTGTAGCTCCTGATCTTCTGGAACTCGGCGTACAGGCCGTCCGAGTAGTCGATGTTCGTCGTGCCGTACGCCTTGTCGCTGACGTTGGTGAAGACGTTGTGGCTGCAGCTCAGCTTGCCGTAGCTGGACTCGTCCTCGGAAAAACACTCGAAGAAGATCTCGTCCGGGTGCACGCTGATCACGGGGTCGAGCACGATCCAGGCATCCCGGTCGTGCAGAAACAGATGCTGGAAGTAGCGGTTCTGCGCCTTGTAGAACGGGTCGAGGACCTTCGAGCTCTGCAGGTCCATCTCGCGCAGGCGCGCCTTCACCGAGTCGAGCTCGGGCGTCAGCTGGCGCTTGCGCTCGATGAACCCGGCCAGCAGGGTGTGCTCGTGCCGCTCGAGCCAGGCGCGGTATTCGGTGAGGTCCTTGGGCTTGAAACGCCGGTCGCTGATGACGACGTCGTGCAGCGCCGAGATGGCCTCGCGGAACTCCAGCCGCTGGTGCAGCTGGCCGACGAAGTAGGTGGGTGGCCGCAGGCTGTCCGGCGCGAAAGACAAATCGGTGGAGCTGCTGTCGCCGCTCGCCGTGCTCTTGCCGAGATAGCGGAATTTAAACTCCACCGCGCACCTCCGGCGGCAGCGTGCGCATCGGCAGTAGTTTGACCGGCACCGCGAGGTGCGGGTGCGCCGCGTGCAGCTCGATCAACGCCTTGATCAGCTGGCTGCGGTCCCGGCGCACCACGGTGAGCGACACGCGCGTGAACACCTCCGCCACCATCGCGGCCACCTGCGCGTCCTTGACGGCCTCGCGCAGCAGGAAGCCGAGCACGCGGTCCTTGCAGACGCGCGCGCGGTTGATCTGCGACAGCGCGGTGACGAAGTAGCCGCGCAACCCCAGGATGCGCTCCGGCTGGCCGGCCGCGTGACTCTCGAGGAAATTGCTGACGAACAGCTGCACGTTGACGGACGGGTGCTCGCTGAGCGCGGCCAGGTATTGCGGCCCCTGTTGCTGCTGGAAGAAACGCTGCAGCAGCTCGCGCCCGAACGCCTGCACGTCGTCGCGGGTGCTGTCGCAGACGCCGATGATGAACTCCGGTGTCCAGTCGGCATCGGTGTAGCGCGCGCGGAAATATCCGAAGCCGAACTCGCGTGAATCCTCCCACGGGCCGTCGAGCAGGCGCAGCGCGTCGCGCGTATGTTGTTTGACGAGGCCCTCGTGTGCCTCGTATGCGGCCGTTGCGTACCTGCGCACCGACAGATCCGCGTGCTGCGCCAGCCGCGCCCATTGCCGCACGCTGAGCTCCGTCGCGGCGCGGTGTTGCAGCAGCGCGGCGCCGACGCGCTGGGCGGCGGTGGCCTGGGCCTGCAACAGGCGCCACACGGTCTCCTTGCTGAGCACGCCCGCGGCCGACGCTGCGCGGCCGACGAAGAACTCGACCAGCTCGTCCACCTGCCCTTCGTTCTGCTCGCCGCGGAACAGCAGCGCCGACAGCGCGCGCAGCACGCGGCCTTCGTTCTCGGCGCCGCCGGCGGCGAGATTGCCGAAGATGGTCAGTAGCTCGCGCCGCTCGACGGCGCTGCCGCGATGGAACAGCTCCGTGAGCATGTCGATCTGCTGCAGCAGCTCCGCCGCGCCTTGCTTGTTGAGCAGTGCGATGGCCATCGCGCGCACTTCCTCGTGCGCGGAGCCTTGAATGTGCTGCAGCATCCGCTCCGGGATCTCCGCGAACCGGACGGTGCCCGCGTTGAGCAGCCGCGCGCCCAGCAATTGCCGGCCGGCGTCGGGATGCGCGAGCAGCCGGTCGACGAGCGTGAGCGGCAGCGCGGCGACCGCCGCGGGCAGCCGGCGCACGAGCAGCCGCGCCAGGCTCTCCGCGGCCGGCACGTTCATCGGCAGGTCGCGCGCCAGGAGCTGCGTGATGACACCCGCGACGACCTGCTGCTGCCCGGCATCGGAAATCGTGGCCGCGCCCAGCGCGGCATCCACCAGCTCGGTGATCGGCGGCGTGAACGTGAGCAGCAGCTCGACCAGCAGCGCCTGGTTCGCGACCCAGTCGGACTGCGACTTCAAAATTCTCATGCCCGCTGCGCGCGCCGCCTCGAGCGGCGAGCGCAGCAGCGCGAGCAGCAGGTGCTCGTCCGCCGCGCCGCGCGCGAACAGCGCCTCGGCCAGCGGCAGCGCGAACTGCGCCGTCTGTGGATAGGGGGAAAGCAGCAGCTGCGCCACGTCGCCCGCGCTCAGTGAGGCCAGGAATTCCGACTGCGCCGCGAGCATGCGGATCGCCGCGTCGTGCACCGGTGCGCAGTGGCTGCGCTTGAGCAGATCCAGCGGCGCCGCGGGCGTGCGATCCCACAGGTGCGGGAAGGGCTCGCCGCGCACGCCGCTGGCCGGGGCGATGCGCCGCCATGCCTTGCCGGAGGAGTTGAGCTCGTATGCCGGGTCCGCGCCACGCAGGATGTGATTGAATACCACCAGCGCGGCGAACTCGTCGTAGTCGCGCGTGGCGACGACGCGCGACCCGCGCTCTTCGCGGCTCCAGCGGTGGATCTCCGAGGTGCGCGGCTTCTCGGCGTTCGCATCGGTGACGCGCAGCAGCACCGCCGCGGCCATGGCGACGTAGTGCGCGCTGTCGGCGCGCCCCAGCCGCTCGAGCGCGCGCCAGGCACGCCGCCGTAGATAGGTGCGCGTGCGATTCGAGTACGCGAGCCGCGGATTCTCTCGTTTGAGCTCGCTGGACACCTTCAGCGAGCCCTGGCCCTGGATGTACACATGGTCCCAGCTGCTCTCGAAGAACGCGCGCGTGGTGTCGAAGCGGTGCGACAGGCAGGCGAACATGTCGTAGTCGACGCGCAGTTCCGCGGTCTTGAACATGCTGCGCAGGCCCTTGAACACGCCCGGCGCGAGCTTGCAGCCGGATGCGAACGCGAGCAGCGCGCGCTGCGCCGCCGGCTCGAACAGCGCGAAGCGGTAGCACTGCACCAGCGCCTGGTTGAGCGCCGGAGCGGCGGTGTCATGCAACGCCGTGAGCTCGCGCAGGATGTCGGCCTCGCGGGCGGAGTCCAGCGCGGCGCGCAGCGCCGGCGCGAGGTCCGCCGTCTGCGAACGCACGCGCGTGGCGACCGCGCTCGGCGTCATCGACAGCAGCAGCGCTTCGAACGCGATCTCGCGCACCCGCACGTTGGCGTGCTTGCACAGCTTCTCGAGCGCCGGCACGAACGCGTCGTCGCGCCAGCGACCCAGCGTCCACGCGATGGAATAGTCCTCTATCCACTCGCCGCCGTTCATGCGCGCGGTGACGGCGAGGCCGCCGTCGACGAGCTCTCCCTGGCCGAGATTCCAGATGATGCGGGCGCGCTTCTTCGAGTTGCGCTCCGCGGCGAGCGCGCCCAGCAACGCGGCGGTGCGCGCCGCCTGGTTGCCACCGGCCGCGGATGCGGCCG
>JBIOZI010000292.1:0-5144 GCA_044871085.1 Steroidobacteraceae bacterium
TGACCACGATCGACTCGCGGCCCGAGTCGCGGATCCGCTGCAGGACCGCCTCGTCTTCTTCGCCGAAGCGCAGCGCCTCGACGACGAACACCACCAGGTCCGCGTCCGCGAGCGCCGCAGCCGCGGTGCGGTTCATGGCGCGATTCAACGCGCGCCGCTCGCCGAGATGCAGGCCCGGCGTGTCGACGAAGGCCAGCTGCACCCCGGGGCGGTTGAGCACGCCGAGGATGCGGTGGCGCGTGGTCTGCGGCCGCGAGGTGACGATGGAGAGTTTCTCGCCCACTAGGGCGTTGAGCAGCGTCGACTTGCCGACGTTGGGCCGTCCGACCAGCGCCGCGAACCCCGCGCGCAAGGGAGCGTTTTCAGTCATGCGAGGCCATCAGTCTTGCAGGCCGAGGGCGCGCAGCGCCGCCTGCGCGGCCACCTGTTCGGCGCGGCGGCGCGACGGACCCTCGCCCTCGGTTTCGACCGAGGCGTGCGGTACGGCGCAGGTGACCAGGAACACCTGGGCGTGGGGCTCGCCGCTGGTGCGCTTCACGGCGTACAGGGGGAGCTGGCGGCCATTCGCCTGCAGGTGCTCCTGCAGGCGCGTCTTGGCATCTTTGAGCGTGGAGGGCTCGGGCAGCGCCGCGATCTTCTGCTCGAACATCGGTCCGACCTTGGCGCGCACCGCGTCGAGGCCGCCGTCGAGATACAGGGCGCCGCACAGCGCCTCGAACGCATCGGCGAGGATCGACTGGCGGCGGAAGCCGCCGGTCTTGAGCTCGCCCGAGCCGAGCAGCAGCAGCTCACCCAGCTGCATGGACGAGGCGATCTCGGCCAGCGGCTCCTCGCTCACGAGGCGTGCACGCAGCCGCGACAGGTCGCCTTCGCTGGCCGTGGGGAATTCGCGGTACAGACGCTCGGAGAGCAGCAGGTTGAGCACCGAATCGCCGAGGAACTCGAGGCGTTCGTTGTTAGGACCTTCCGCGCTGCGATGCGTGAGCGCGATGACGAACAGTGCGCGGTCGCGGGGCTCGTAGGCCAGCCGGGCAGCGAGAGCATCTGCCTGCCCGGTGGACGTCATGCCCATGATCGCCGCCGCATTCAGTTTGCCGCCGCGTCCTTGCCGATGACGACGGTCTTGTCGAACGCCATCGTCACGTGGAAATTGCCGAACAGCCGCTGCGTACGCTCGTAGTTCGCAGTCATCTGCCAGCCCTTGTCCGCCTTCTTGATCTCGATCTCGTCGAGCGTGGGGTCGTCGATGTAGCCGGTGTCGAAGCGCTTGTCGAGCGCGAAGCGGATGGTCTGCGCGGTCAGGGTGTCGTCGCTGCGCAGCTTCGAGGCGGTCTCCTTCATGGCCGTGATGACCTTGTAGTAGTTGAAGTAGACCGGGCCGGCGCGCAGCCCGGCGTACAGGACGATCGCCAGGGGCGTCAGGAGGAAGATCCAGCCGATCAGGGTCACGCCGCGTTGATTTCGCATCATGTGCACTCCCTCAAAGTTCGTTCACTCAATGCCCTTACCAATGCGATCCAGGTCGACCCAACTGGAACGCTGCAGGTCGAAATTGAACCAGATTCGCGTCGCTTTGCCGACCAGATTCTGTTCGGGGACGAAACCCCACGAGCGGCTGTCGGCACTGTTGTCGCGATTGTCGCCGATCGCGACGTAATGCCCGGGCGGCACCACCAGCGAGTCGGACCCCTCGAACGGTCCGCTGTGATCGCCGCCATCACGGCCCGCGGCCGTCTCGCGGCACAGCAGGCGCCCTTCCTTCTCGCGCAACGCCTTGCGGTCGCAGCCCGGCAGGCTTTCCTCGCCGGGAAACGGAGCATTGCGCGTGTGCTCGAGCCCGCGCGGCGTACGGCACGAGATCACCTTGTGGGTGTGCTCGCCGACCGTCTCGGTCGAGAGTCGCAGATCGACGTAGCAGCCGTCCGTGAAGCGTCCCGCATCCTGCAATGCAATCGTCTCGCCATTGATGACGAGGTGATCGTCGTGCACTTCGATGCGGTCGCCCGGCAGCCCGACCAGTCGCTTGATGAAGTTGGTCTTCGGGTCCGGCGGCCACCGGAACACGACGACGTCGCCACGCTGCGGCGAGCCGAATTCGACGATCTTGTCGTTGAGCACCGGCCAGCGCAGTCCGTAGGCGTACTTGTTGACCACGATGAAATCGCCGTCGAGCAGCGTCGGCATCATGGAGTCGGACGGGATGCGAAACGGCTCGAAGATGAACGCGCGCACCAGCAGCACGATGAATGCCACCGGAAAGAAGCTGCGGGCGTAGTCGACGGTGCCGGGCTCGGCCAGGGTGATGGGCTGCGGTTTGACCGCGGCGGCGGCCGCGGCGCGCCGCTTGCGGAAGACGAAATGGTCGATGGCCCACACCGCGCCCGTGGCGACGGACAGCAGGAACAGCACCAGGCTGAAGTCGAGCGTCTCGGCGGTGATCATGCGTGCGATGACGGCCACCAGGATCGCCGGCAGCACGAAATACGCGGCGCGCGTCAGCGGCGGGTCGGGTACCGCGGTCGACCCCGCGGCGAGCTGCCGGCGCGGCGCGAGGAACCAGCTGTCGATGAAGCACCACAGGCCCACCGGCACCGCGAGGTAGCTCAGCGGCACGGCGACTTCCTTGAGCCACGCGATCACCACCGGGATGCCGATGTTCACCGCGACGGCGAGGACGGCCAGCGGCAGCACCAGGTACACCATGCGCATGTACCACGGCGCGCGTTGCGGCTCGCCGTTGCGCTTGCGCGGGCGTTTCGGCGCGAGCACCCACTTGTCGTACGCGGCCAGCAGCGCCAGCGGCACCGCCAGGAAGCTCAGCGGCACGACGAAAACCTCCGCCCAGCCGAGCACGCGGCGCACGCCGATGGCCACGACCGCGGCGATGATCAGCCACGGCAGCAGGTCGTAGGCGATGCCGACGAGCCTCGGCGGCGCGGCGGGCTCGCCGTCCTCGTCCCGCGGGCGCTTCGGCTCCGCGATGAGCTTGTCGTACAGGCACAGCAGCGCCACCGGCACCGCCAGCCAGCTGCCCACGAGGATCACCAGGTCCATGAGTTGTTTGAGCATGAGCGTCTACTTCTTTCCGACCTTGAGGACTGCGAGGAAAGCCTCTTGTGGAATCTCCACCTGGCCAACCTGCTTCATGCGCTTTTTGCCCTCTTTCTGCTTTTCCAGCAGCTTCTTCTTTCGCGAAATGTCGCCGCCATAGCACTTCGCGAGCACGTTCTTGCGCAATGCCTTCACCGTGGCGCGCGCAATGATATGGCTGCCGATGGCGGCCTGCACCGCAACCTCGAACATCTGGCGCGGGATCAGCTCCTGCATCTTGTCCACGAGCTGCCGGCCGCGGTCGTAGGCGCTGTCCTTGTGAACGATGAGCGCCAGCGCGTCGATCTTCTCCTCGTTGATGAGGATGTCGAGCTTGACCAGCGGTGCGGCTTCGAAATGGCTGAAATCGTAGTCGAACGACGCGTAACCGCGGCTGGTCGACTTGAGACGGTCGAAGAAATCGAGCACCACTTCGGCGAGCGGCATTTCGTATTGCAGCGAGACCTGGTTGCCGAGGAACAGCATTTTCTTCTGCCGGCCGCGCTTCTCGTTGCACAGCTGCAGCACGCCGCCGACGTGGTCGGGCGGCACGAGGATGTTGGCGATGATGATGGGCTCGCGCAGCTCGTCGATGCGGTCCACGGGCGGTAGTTTGGTCGGATTGTCGACGAACGAGACCTCGCCGTCGGTGGTCTTCACCTCGTAGATCACCGTCGGGGCGCTGGTGATCAGCTCGATCTCGTATTCACGCTCCAGGCGCTCCTGCACGATGTCCATGTGCAGCAGGCCGAGGAAGCCCACGCGGAATCCGAAACCGAGCGCGCCGGAGACTTCCGGCTCGTAATGCAGCGCCGAGTCGTTCAGCCGCAGCTTGGACAGGGCATCGCGAAACTTGTCGTAGTCGTCCGAGACGATGGGGAACATGCCGGCGAACACGCGCGGCTGGACCTTCTTGAACCCGGGCAGCGCCTGCGTCGCCTGCTTGTGCTCGAGCGTGATCGTATCGCCCACGGGCGCGCCGTCGATTTCCTTGATGCCCCCGATGACGAAGCCCACGTCTCCCGGCCCGAGCTCACGCGCCGGCACGGACTTGGGAGTGAAACGGCCGAGCTTGTCGACCAGGTGCGCGCGTCCGGTCGACATGACGCGGATCTTGTCGTTCACCTTCAGCGTGCCATTGAAGATGCGCACCAGCGTCACGACACCGACGTAGTTGTGGAACCACGAGTCGACGATGAGCGCCTGCAGGGGCGCGTTTGGATCGCCCTTGGGCTGCGGAATGCGCTCGATGAGCCGCTCGAGCAGCTCTTCGACACCCTCGCCGGTCTTTGCGGAGACCTTGAGCGCGTCATCGGCCGCGATGCCGATGATCTCCTCGATCTCCTTGATGACGCGCTGGGGATCGGCCGACGGCAGATCGATCTTGTTGATGACCGGAACCACCTCGAGGCCGAGCTCGGTGGCGGTGTAGCAATTGGCGACGCTCTGCGCTTCGACTCCCTGCGAGGCGTCGACCACGAGCAGCGCTCCGTCGCAGGCCGCCAGCGAGCGGGACACTTCGTACGAGAAATCGACGTGCCCGGGAATGTCGATGAGGTTGAGCTGGTAGCGCTCGCCGTCCTTCTTCGACGTGTAATAAAGAGTGACCGCCTGGGCCTTGATGGTGATGCCGCGCTCACGCTCGAGCTCGAGCGAATCGAGGACCTGATCCTGCATCTCGCGCGCCTCGAGGCCGCCGCAGATCTGGATGAAACGGTCGGCCAGCGTGGATTTGCCGTGGTCGACGTGGGCAATGATCGAAAAGTTGCGTATCCGCTGCATTAGGCGATTAGGCGCTCAGGTCGGCCGCCACGGCTCGCTGCGAGCGGGTGCTCGCCTCCTGGGCCGGGCAAAATTAGCGCGGAAGTATAGCCGTCGGGCGGCCAACCAACCTTAAAAGTTCGTTGGAATTCAGCGTGTAATGGCAAATCACGCTGCCGTCGAGCAATAACACCGGGACTTTGAGTCCGTAGCGGCGCTCGAGCTCTGGATCGGAGTCGACGTCCACGACGCGCGCATCGGGGATCTGCCCGCCGCGCACGAACTCCGCGTTC
>JBIOZI010000293.1:0-16092 GCA_044871085.1 Steroidobacteraceae bacterium
CATTGCGGGTGCGACTTCCGCGGCTTCATTCGCCGCGACCCACTCCCCTCAATAAATAGATCTGTCCCCTTTTTCCGCGCGTACAATCGCGGCTCCCCGACAGATCCCCTGGAGCCCCCCGCGATGCCGTCATCCCGGCTCATCCTCGCCCTTCTCCTCGTCCTCGCCAGCGCCGCCTCCGCCGCGGTGCCCATCCCGAAGCCACCCAGCATTGCCGCGCGTTCCTACGTGCTCATGGATTACCAGAGCGGCCGCCTGCTGGCGGCTTTCAAGGCCGACGATCACATGGAGCCGGCGAGCATCACGAAGCTGATGACGGGCTACGGAGTGTTCCGCGCGCTCAAGGAGAAGCGCCTCGAGGCCGCGGAAAATGTCACGATCAGCGAGCACGCCTGGCGCGCGGAAGGCTCGCGCACCTTCGCGCAAGTCGGCACGCAGATCCCCGTCGACGTCCTCATCAAGGGCATGATCGTACAATCGGGCAACGACGCCACCATCGCGCTCGCCGAGAAGTTAGGCGGGACCGAGGACGGTTTCGTGCAGATGATGAACACCTATGCCGGCGAGCTCGGGCTCAAGAACTCGCACTTCGACAACAGCTGGGGCGGGCCGGGCGCCACGCACTACATGAGCGCCCACGACATCGCACTGCTGTCGCGCGTGTTGATCCGCGACTATCCGCAGGACTACAAGCTGTACTCGCTGCGCGAGTTCGAGTGGAACGGCATCAAGCAGCAGAATCGCAACGGCCTGCTGGCGCGCGACCCCTCGGTCGACGGCATCAAGACCGGCCACACCGAGTCCGCCGGCTATTGTCTCGCGAGCTCGGCGAAGCGCGGCGACATGCGGCTGATCTCCGTGGTGCTCGGCACGAATTCGTTTGCCGCGCGCGAGGATGCCAGTGCCGCGCTGCTCAACTACGGCTTCACCTTCTACGAGACCGTGAAGGCGAAGAGCGCCACCGACGTGGTGCTCAAGCCCGAGGTGTACAAGGGCGAAGAGGACCGCGTCACGCTGGTGCCCGCGCGCGACATCTGGGTCACGGTCGGGCGCGGCGCCGGCGCGCAGCTCAAGACCGCCGCGACCGTGAAGCAACCCATCGTCGCGCCCATCAAGGCCGGCCAGGCGCTCGGCGAGCTCACCGTGAGCGACGGCAAGGAGATCGTCGCGCGCGTACCGCTCGTGGCGCAGTCGGCCGTGGAGGAAGGCGGCTGGTGGACACGCATGGTGGACGGCATCGCACTCTGGATGGACTAGGAGCTTCAGCGCATGGGTGAGCCGCTGCCCATCTGTTACCTGAACGGTGACTATCTACCACTGCGCGAGGCGCGCATCTCGCCGCTCGACCGCGGGTTCCTCTACTCCGACGGCTGCTACGAGGTCACGCCGGTGTACGGCGGCCGCCCGTTCCGTTTCCAGCAGCACCACGACCGCCTCACGCGCTCGCTGCGGGAGATCAAGATGGACGACCCGCTGACGCGCGACGCGTGGCGCGCCGTCTACCGCGAGCTCATCGCGCGCAATGGCACGGCCGATCTCTACATCTACGTGCAGGTGACGCGGGGCGCCGAATATGGCCGCAATCACGCGCCGCTGCCCGACGTGCCGCGCACGGTGTTCGCATTCGCCGCGCCCTGGCCCACGGGCCGTCCCGGCTGGCGCGAGAACGGCCTGCACGCCGTGACCGCGCAGGACACCCGCTGGGCGCGCTGCGACATCAAGTCGATCTCGCTGCTCGCCAATGTGCTGCTGCGCCAGCTCGCCTGCGACCAGGACGCGACGGAGACCATCCTGCTGCGCGATGGACAACTCACGGACGCCAGCGCCTCGAGCGTGCACGTCGTGGTGGATGGCGAGCTGCGCACGCCGCCCAACTCCTGGAAGCTGCTGCCGGGCTCCACGCGCGGAGTCATCGAGGAGATCGCGCTCAAGGCCGGGGTGCAATGGCGCTCCACCCCCGTGAGCGAAGCGCAGCTGCGCTCGGCGTCGGAGATCCTGCTGGGCGCGGCGACGCGTGAAGTGCAGCCCGTCACGACGCTCGACGGCGGGAAGATAGGCGACGGCCGGCCCGGCCCCGTGTGGCACAAGCTGTACGACGCATACCAGGACTTCAAGCGCGCAGTCGCGGAGACGCCATGGTGAAGGACATCTCCGGCGACGGCGAGGAGCTGCTGACGTTTCCGACGAGCTACCCCATCAAGGTCGTGGGCCGCCGCAGCGATACGCTGCGCGCCACCATCGACGCCATCGTGAAGCAGCACGTGCCCGACCTCGACGACTCGCAGATCAGCGAGCGCGCCAGCAACCAGCAGCATTTCCTGTCGATCACCTACACCATCAACGCGCAGAGCAGGGAACAGGTGGTCGCACTGGCCAACGCACTGCAGGCCAGCAAAGACGTGATCATGCTGATCTGACGGCGGGCGCCCCGCGTTCAGGCGCGGGACGGACCCATTCGCCGCAGCATCCACACCCCCGCCACGAACACGCCGCAGGCGGCGAGCGACACCGCGAGCTCGTGCAAATCTGGCGGGAAGACCAACACGAACCCCTTGCCCTTGATGAGCTGCGAGAAGCTCGATACGCAGAACGGCATCATGAACAGGCGCGCGACCGTCCACCGGTCCGGTGGTGCCTTGCCCGGCTCCCGCACCGATAGATAGAGCGCGATGCCGATGATGGCGCTGATGCCGAGCGCGTTGAGCCAGATCGCGGGCGTGGCGTCGAAGTGATGCACGACGGTGGCGAGATACCAGACGAGGAAGCACCACAGCGCGATCTTGCCGGCCGTCAGCTGGGCGAAATAGCGCACGCGGGCGCCGGCTACTCGAGAACGGCTTCGGCCAGCGCCACGGCGGTCTCGTGCACGGTGGCGAGCAATTCCCGCGTGTCTTCGCGGCCGCCGCCGAACTCGCCCTCGATCTTCGCGCGCGGCGAATGCACCACGCGGATGCTCAGGGGCTTGCCGCCATATGTGCCGGCGAATTCCGAGATCAACGGGAAATACACGGAATGGACTTCACTGCCCTCGTACCAGCCGCCGGCGGACTCCTTGCGCGGGCATTTGCTGCCCGACTTCTTTTCCTTCTTCTTGCCGCCGGGTATCGAGTACCCCTGTACCCCGATGGTGCTCAGGCCGCCGCCGCTCTTGTGGACCTGCTTGTTGTAGTAGATAGACCAGTTGAGCACCGTGAGCGTCTTGCCGCCGGCGGTATCGGCCAGCAGCTGGGAGAGGTCTTCCCTGAGCACGTCGACCTTGAGCGGGTCGGAGGCGACGTCGGCGATGCGGAAAACGTCCTGGTTGCACTTGCCGGTGAGCTCGGCGAGCGCGACGCCTTCTTTTTCCTCTTTGGGCCGCAGGTCGATGACGGTGACGCCTCGCGGCGCCGCCTCCTGCCCTGTCGATGTCATGCATGCGAGGAGGAAGAGCGGGGCGAACAGCCGAGTCATGCGAGTCATCACACGATCTCGGACGTGAGCGGCCACGCCTAGGAGCGGCGCGGCGCCGCCAGCGCGCGCTGCAGATACGGCGCGAATGCGCGGCCGGTTTCCTCGACGGTGGCGTCGGGCCGGCCGAGCGCGGCGAGCTGGGTCATCTGCAGGTCCGCATAGCCGCAGGGGTTGATGCGCTGGAACGGCTCGAGGTCCATGTTCACGTTGAGCGCGAGACCGTGGTAGCTCGAGCCGCGCCGGATGCGGATGCCGACGCTGCCGATCTTCCGGCCGGCGACGTACACGCCGGGCGCGCCTTTCCGGGTGGCGGCTTCGATGCCGAGCGCGGCGCAGTAGTCGATGACCGCGCGCTCCATCGCCGTGACGAGGTCGCGCACGCCGAGGCCGGCGCGGCGGATGTCGATGAGTGGATAGACGACGAGCTGGCCGGGGCCGTGGTAGGTCACCTGGCCGCCGCGGTCGATCTTCACCACCGGTATGTCGCCGGCCGCGAGCACGTGGCCCGCATCGGCGTTCAGGCCCAGAGTGAAGACCGGCGGATGCTCGAGCAGCCAGATCTCGTCGGGAGTGTGCGCGTCACGCGTGTCCGTGATGCGCTGCATTTCGCGCCAGGTGGGTTCGTAGTCCACGCGGCCGAGGTATTTGACAAGTGGTGCCTGGTCGGGAGAAAAGGGGACAGATCTATTTTCCGGACCGGCAACTGCGGGTTCCATCTCAGGGCGCGGTCCGGAAAATAGATCTGTCCCCTTTTCTCCCGACCAGGCACCACCATTCTTCAGGCCCGCGTTGTTGCCGTTCAGGGCCTGCTCGGCTCGATAGCTCGAGCGCACCAGCGGCCCGGCGACGCACTCGCGAAAGCCCTTCGCCAGCGCCCATTCGCGGTACTGGTCGAACTGCGCGGGGGTCACGAAGCGCTGCACGGGCAGGTGGTTCACCGTCGGGCGCAGATACTGGCCCAGGGTCAGGAGGTCCACGTCGATGGCGCGCAGATCGTCCATCGTCTGCGCGATCTCCTCGTCCGTCTCGCCGAGGCCGAGCATCAAGCTGGTCTTCGTGAGCACCGAGGGTTTGAATTTTTTGGCGTGCGCGAGCACCGCGAGTGTCTGCTCATAGCCCGCGCGCGGATCGCGCACCGGATGCGTCAGGCGCCGCACCGTCTCGACGTTCTGCGCGAATACCTCGAGGCCGGAATCCACCACCACTTCCACATCGCGCAGCACGCCCTGGAAATCCGGCGTCAGCGCTTCGACCGCCACGTGGGGCGTGCGCCGCTTGATGGCGCGGATGGCGGACGCGTAGTGCTCCGCGCCGCCGTCGGGCAGGTCGTCCCGGTTCACGGACGTGAGCACGATGTACTTGAGATTCATCAGCTCGACACTGCGCGCCGTGTTCTCGGGCTCTTCGGAGTCCAACCAGCCGCGCGGATTGCCGGTGTCCACGCTGCAAAAGCGGCAGGCGCGCGTGCATACGGCGCCCATCAGCATTATGGTGGCGGTGCCCGCGTTCCAGCACTCGCCGATGTTCGGGCACTTCGCCTCTTCGCACACCGTGGCGAGTCGATGCTCGTGCACGATGTCCTTCACCGCGCCGAAGCCCGCGCCCACGGGGAGCTGCGCGCGGATCCATGCCGGCTTGCGCCCCGTGGCCGGCACCGCCGCGCGGGACTTCTGGCCATCCTTGATGGCCGTGAAGCCCTGCGCGGTGACGTATTTCTCGCCGCTGCGAACCGGGCGCGATTCCCCCGCGCCCTCGGTGACGATCGATATGCCCTTGAGTGAAGCCATGAGCGCCGGATTTTACTCCTTCGGAGGCGGCATCTCCTCCGGCGGCATGGTTTCCGTCCCCTCGGGGGCGCCCTCGGAGCTCATGCCCTGTCCCGGAGGCGGGGGCCCGAACGGCAGCGCCTGCGGCTTGCCGTTCACGGTGAGCGCGCCTGCCTTGTAGGTGAGCTTGCAAATCAGCTTGTCACCCTCACGCTTCATGTAGCCGGAATCCACGGCCGCGCCGGCCATGGTGGCGCCATTGGGGAATTTCTCCATCATCTTCTGCGGCACTTCCACGGTGAAGTCCGCGTCGATCTTTCCGAGGATGCTCATCGGGTTGGCGAAGTCCGCTTCGTTGACGCCCTTGAACTTGATGAGACCCTTGATGAAGCCCTCGCCTTCGGCCGTCACGATGCCGAAGCGGTCGATGCCGATCTCCGGATCGTGCTTGAACAACGAAATCGCGTCGCTCTTGAGCGGCTGCAGGATGGCGGCTTCCACCTCGGTTGGAGAGCTCACCGGCAGTGGATTGCCATAGACCTGCTTGAGCGTCGCCGACAGTTTGTCCAGCGTCGCAGCATGCAGGCGGTGCACCGAGAAGTCGTAATGCACTTCCTTCAATTTCAGGCCGATCTGATCGAAATCCGCGCTCTTGAACTCGCCCGTGCCGAGCTTGGCGGCGATGTCGATGAACTCGCCTTTCATGTCCGTATCGATGAGGTAGTGCAGCCCTTCCATGCTGAAGACCTTCTTGTCGGCACCGTTGCCCGAGACCTCGGCCACCGTGATCTGCATGTCCGTGTCGTAGAGGTCGCCGACGATGCGCTCGCTTTCGAGCTCGAGGGCGACGTCGCGGATCAGCACGTGCGTGCCGTCGCCCGCGTTCGTGATCTCGATGCGGGGTTGTTTGCCCTTCATGCCGAAGTTGTCGACATCCCCCGAGTAATCGACCGCGAGCTTGAAGTCTTCCCAGCTGACCGTTTCCTTGCCGCCCTTCGGCTTCACCGTGCGGCCATCGCCGTAGAATGTGGTGGTGCCGCCGCCAAAGAAGCCGACGCGCGTCTTCACGTTGACCGGATCGTCGGTGCCGATCTCCTCCAGCAGCTTCTTGCGGATCTCCTCGGTCAGGACGATCTTCGAGCGCACCTCGGCGAGGCCGATGCCCGAGGTCCACAGCACCGGGCCATGAAGGATCTCGTTCTTTATCGTGAACCGCAGCGAGGCCGGAAACAGCGGCTTGTCCGACGACTCGCCCTCGCTCTCAACCGGCGGAGCGGCCGCGCCCTCCTCGGTCTGCGGCGTGGCGCCGGGCATTGGATCCTGCGGCGCCTCGTCGGCGACCTTCATCGCGACGACGCCATCGGACGCCGGTGCATTCGCCGCCGAGGTCTGGGTCGCGTCCTTGAAGCCCTTCAGCCATGCGCCGAACAATTCGAACGTCACTTCCTGCTCGGAGCGGAACCAGCCGCCGGTCCACTTGCGTTCGACCACGGTGACGTAGGGCATCTGCGCGACCATCTTGTCGAGGCCCTTGTTCAGGCGTCCTTCGGCGATCCTGCCGATGCCCCAGGGCGCGACGCCGAGCAGCAGCACCAGTATCACCACGGCAATGACTAACTTCTTCATTCTTTGCTCCCTATGAGACCTTTACGGCGCGTGACAGCCGCGCATCCAGAACATTGAGCCGCTCGACGGTACCGATGTCGTACCACTGGCCGGTGTGCAGCTCGCCGGTGAGCCGGCGGGCGGCGATCGCCCGCCGCAGCAGCGGCAAAAGCGGAAACTTGCCGGGCTCACAACCCGCGAACAATTCGCCCGTATAGATTCCGACACCCGAGTACGTCTGCCGCGAACCTTCGCCTTCTGACACCCGACCCTGCTCGAGCACGAAATCGCCGCGTGCATGCTGCGGCGGATTCGGCACCAGCACGAGGTGCGCCAGCGAGCCCGGCGGCGGATCGCGGCGCAGCGCGCCAAAATCGATGTCCGTCCACACGTCGCCGTTCACGAGCAGAAACGGTGCCGATCCTAGCAGCGGCAATGCATTGAGAATGCCTCCGCCGGTTTCGAGCGCTTCGGGCCGCTCGTGGCTGTACGTTATGGCAAGCCCGAACTGCCGGCCGGTGCCGAGCGCCGCTTCGATGGTGTCGCCCAGCCATGCGGTGTTGATGACCACCTCGCGGAATCCGCCGGCGGCCAGGCGCTCGAGGTGATATTCGATGAGCCGCTTGCCACCCACGCGCAGCAACGGCTTGGGCTGCGCGTCGGTCAGGGGCCGCATGCGCTCGCCGCGACCGGCGGCCAGGACCAGGGCCTTCACTTCGGCGCCCGCCGCGTGCGACGCGCGGCGCGGCGCCCGGCCACGCGCAGCTTCGGCGACTTCGCCGCCCGGGCGCGCTTCACGACGCGGATGACCCGGGACGCGCGTCGCTTCACTTTCCGCACGCGCCGCTTCGCGACCGCTTTCTTCTTGCCGCGTACCGGCTTCTTCCTGCGCACCGGCGCCTTCCTGCCCGTCTTCGGCCGTACCGTCTTCGCGCCTGCCGTCTTCGCGCGCGCCTTCTTCTGTGCCTTCTTCTGTGCCGTCTTCGCGCGCGCGGCCGCTGCCGCGAGACGCGTCGCGGACCGGGCCTGCTCGCGCGCATTCGCCGGCGCGAGCAGGGGTGCGATGCGCGACTCCAGCCAGCGACCGAACTCGACCAGCTCCGGATAGCGGCGGCAGGCATCGAGCACGTAGCCGAAGGTCATCGGCAGGTCGGCCAGGTAGCCTATCTTCCCGTCGCGATGCCACAGCCGCGCGAAGATGCCCAGCACCTTGACGTGGCGCTGCACGCCGATGAGATCGAACCAGCGAATGAACTGGTATTCGCTGTCGCCGACGTTCGCACCCAGGTTGCCGAGCACGCGCCGATAGCCGCGCACCCAGCGCTCGACGCGCTCGCGCGACCAGCCGATGTAGCAGTCCTTGAGCAGCGACACCAGGTCGTAGCCGATCGGACCGCGCAGCGCGTCCTGGAAATCGATGACGCCCGGACCGCCCTTGTTGTCGGCGGAGAGCACCATGAGGTTGCGCGAGTGGTAGTCGCGGTGCACGAACACCTGCGGCTGCAGCAACGCCTCGTTGATGAGGAACTCGAACGTCACCGTCAGCAGCGCCCGCTCCTCGGGCGAGAGCTCGAGCCCGAGGTGCTTGCGCAGGAACCACTCGGGCATGAGGTTGAGCTCGCGCTCGAGCGGCTCGCGTGAATAAGGTTCCAGCTGCTGCGCGGCCTTGAGCCCGCGCACCTGGATGTTGGCCAGCGTGGCGAGCGCCTCGCCGTATAGTTTGTCGACACCGCGGCCGGTCTGCAGCAGCGACAGGTACTGCGTGTCGCCGAGGTCTTCCATGACGAGCAGGCCGCGGCGCGCATCCGAGGCATGCACGTGCGGCACGTGCGCCCCGGCCTGTTCGAGCAGGCCCGACACCTTGAGGTAGGGACCGATGTCTTCCTTGCCGGGCGGCGCGTCCATGACGATGAGCGTGTCGGCCTTCGGCGCCCATGCGGCCGGATCGACGTCACCGCGTGACACCCGGAAATACCGCCGGAAGCTGGCATCGGCCGACGCGACGCTGATCCGACCTATGCGCCATCCCAGGTCCCGTGTCAGCCAGGTCTGAATGACGGAGAGTCGCGGGTCGTTCTTGAGCATTCGTATAAGTATAGTGCGCAACACTGTGCCAGCGACCCCGATCCGGACTGCGTTTCCCCTCCTGCTTCTGCTCACCGCGTGGGGACCGGCGCGCGCCGCAGACGGCCCGGAGCGCGCCGAGTGTCCGAAGCCCGCCGTGGCGAAGTCCGCGGTGTCGGTTTCCGACCTGGCCAAGGAGTCCGAAGAAGCCGCCCGGCAGCCCATCACCATCGAGAGCGACTCGGAAGATTTCGAGTTCGACCGGGACGGCAATGGCCGGCTGTGCGGCAACGTGCAGATGCGCCAGGGCAACCGGGTCATCAAGGCCGACTGCCTCGAGTACGACTCGAAGAACCAGAGCGCCAAGCTCGAAGGCGGCGTGGAGTACTCCGATCCGCGGGCGGTGATCCGCGGCAACAACGGCAACTATTCGCCCATTCTCGGTACGACGCTCGAGGGCGCCGAGTTCGAGCTGCCGCAGACCAACGGCCGCGGCGCGGCGCGCAGCCTGGCGGTGGATTCGAACGGCAAGGTGACCCTCGAGGAGGCGACCTACACCACCTGCCCGGCCGAGGACCTGTCCTGGCAGATCCGCGGCGGACGCATCGAGCTCGACACGCGGGCGCGCAACGGCACGGTGCGCAGCGCCAGCGTGCGCTTCAAGAAGGTGCCCATCCTCTATCTTCCCTGGATGTCGTTCCCGCTCGGGCCCGAGCGCAAGAGCGGCTTCCTGCGTCCCGACCTCGGTGTCTCCTCGCGCAGCGGCGTGCAGATCACGGCTCCTTACTACTGGAACATCCGTCCGAACCTCGACTTCACCGCGTTGCCCACCTACTATTTCAAGCGCGGGTTCGATCTCGGCGGCGAGATGCGCTACCTGACGGCGCGGCAGAGCGGCGGCGTCGACTTCAACTATCTACCGAGCGACCACGAGTTCGCGGACGAAGCCCGGCACCGCGCGCGCCTGCGGCACGTGGCCGAGCTGCCGGGCGACTGGCGTTTCCGCATCGACGCCACCGACGTGAGCGACGACGACTACTTCGAGGATTTCGCGCTCGGCCCCGAGGGCACGAGCGTGCCGTTCACGGAGCGGCTCGCGGAGGCCACCTACCGCGACGAGCACCTCAACGTGCGCGCGCAGCTGCAGCACTACCAGACCATCGACGAGGAGCTGGACGAGGAGTTGCGCCCCTACGCGCGCACCCCGCGCCTGCTGGCCTCCGGCGCGTGGGAGCTCGGGCTCGGCGCGCTGGACTACGGCTTCGACGCGGAGTTCGTGAACTTCGAGCGCAACGCGGGCGTCACGGGCTGGCGCTTCGACGTCGCGCCGCGCGCCGGTTTCGACTGGTCCGCGCCGGGTTTCTTCGTGCGCCCTTCGGCGGGCTATCGCTACACGCAGTATTCGCTGCAGGACCAGGCGCCGGGCACGGACGGCTCACCCACGCGCTCGCTGCCGTTCGCCTCGCTCGATGCGGGCCTGGTCTTCGAGCGCAGCTCGGGTTCGCACGGCCAGCGGCGCATGACGCTCGAGCCGCGCGCGCTCTATCTATACACGCCGTTCCGCGAGCAGAGCGACCTGCCGCTGTTCGACACCGCCCTGCCCGACCTGAACCTCGTGCAGCTGTTCCGCACCAATCGCTACGTCGGCGCCGACCGCGTCAACGATGCCAACCAGATCGCCGTCGGGCTCACGAGCCGCCTGTACGACGCCGGCAGCGGCGCGCAATACCTGGCGGTGAGCGTGGGCCAGAGCTACTACTTCGAAAAACCCCGCGTGGTGCTGCCCGACGAGACGCCGAGCACCCGCGACACCTCGGACTTCATCGCGCAGGTCTCGCTCACCGCCTACAAGGACTGGAACGTCGAGGCCGGCATCCAGTGGAATCCGGAGGACACGCGCAGCGAACGCTCGCAGTTCCGCGTGCAGTACCGGCCGGGCGACGACCGCGTCGTGAACCTCGCGTACCGCGCGTTGCGCGACCGGCTCGAGCAGGCCGACGTCTCGACGGCCTGGCCGATCGGCCGGCGCTGGAATGCGTTCGGCCGCGCGGTGTATTCGCTGCGCGACCGCCAGATGCTCGACCGCTTCGTGGGGTTCGAATACAAGGCCTGCTGCTATCGTTTTCGCCTCGTGGCGCAGCGCTCGGTGTCGAACCGTGACGGCGAGCAAACCACCGGAGTCTTCCTGCAGCTGGAACTGACCGGCCTCGGAAATGTCGGATCACCTGCCGACGCTTTCCTGGAACGATCAATTCGAGGATACTCGCCGGAAACCTCCGCCCGATGAAAAACAACTCCATGAATTCAAAAGCATTTTGGCGCGGGTGCGTCCTCGCCATCGCCGCGCTTGCCGCCCTTCCCGCCGCCTCTCAGACGCGCGAAGCCAGCTCCTCGGGTGAGCTGCTCGACCGCGTCGCCGCCACCGTCAACGAGGGTGTCGTGCTCCAGAGCGAGCTGGACGAAGAGCTGCTCATCGTCACCCAGCGCCTCAAGGCGCAGAAGCTCGAGCTGCCGCCGACGAACGTGCTGCGCCAGCAGGTGCTCGACCGCCTGGTGGTCAAGGAGCTGCAGATGCAGCGCGCGAACCGCGCCGGCATCAAGGTGTCGGACGAGGTGCTCAACAACGCGATGTCCGACCTCGCCAAGCAGAACAAGATCCCCCTTGCCGAGCTGCCGAACGCGCTGGCTTCCGAGGGCATCGACTACGCCGGCTACCGCGACAGCGTGCGCAAGGAGCTCGCGCTGCAGACCCTGATCCGTCGCGACGTCATCGGCCGCATCAACGTCACGCCGCGCGAAATCGACCAGTTCCTCGAGCGGCAGAAGAAGATGCCTTCGGATGCCAATTCGTACGACATCTCGCACATCCTCATCGCCGTGCCCCAGGCCGCCACGCCGGATCAGCTCGACGAAGCGCAGAAGCGCGCGGACGATGTCTATCGCCGCGCCACGAGCGGCGAGGATTTCGCCGGCCTCGCGCTGTCGTACTCCAACGCGCAGACCGCGCTCGAGGGCGGCTCATTGGGCACGCGCAAGGGTTCGGAGCTGCCGACGTTCCTGGCCGAGCCCATCGTCACCATGAAGGCGGGCGACATCACCAAGCCCATCCGCACCCCGTCCGGCTTTCACATCGTGAAGCTCAACGCGGTCAAGGGCGACGGCCAGGTCATCGTCAATCAAGTGCACGCGCGCCACATCCTCATCAAGCCCGACGAGTTGCAGGACGACGCCACAGTGCAGCAGAAGCTGCTGTCGATCCGCGACCGCATCCTCAACAAGGGCGAGAATTTCTCCGCCGTCGCCTCCGAGGTTTCCCAGGATCCGGGCTCCGCCGCCGACGGCGGTGATCTCGGCTGGTTCGCGCCGGGACAGTACGTGCCAGAGCTCGACCGTCAGGCCGCGCAGCTGCAACCCGACGAGATCAGCCAGCCGTTTCGCACGCAGTATGGCTGGCACATTCTCCAGCTGCTGGGCCGGCGCCAGTTCGACACCACCGACGACGTGCGCCGCCAGCGCGCGTTCATGGCGCTGCGCGAAGCGAAGGCCGACGAGGAAACCGAGCTGTGGCTGCGACGTCTGCGCGACGAGGCGTACGTCGAGAACAAGCTCTGAAGCGTATCGCCGTCACCGCGGGCGAGCCCGCCGGCATCGGCCCGGACCTTTGTCTCGCGCTCGCGCACGAAAAGCTTCCCTGCGACCTGGTGATCATCGGCAGCCGCGCGCTGCTCACCGAGCGCGCGCGCATGCTCGGCCTGCGCGTCGAGCTGCGGTCCTATCTACCTGCCGGGTACGCGGCGCCCGGGCCCGGCACTGCCGCGGCGCTCGAGGTGCTGGATGTGCCGCTCGGCGGCCCGTGCGTCGCGGGGCGGCTCGACCCGGCCAACGCGCGCCACGTGCTCGCCATGCTCGACCGCGCGGTCGCCGGCGCCGCGCAGGGCGAGTTCGCCGCGATGGTCACCGCGCCCGTGCAGAAGAGCGTCATCAATGACGCGGGCGTGCCCTTCACCGGCCACACCGAATATCTCGCGGCGCGCACCAATGCGCCGCATCCCGTGATGCTGCTGGCCGCGGATACGCTCAAGGTCGCGCTCGCGACCACCCACCTGCCGCTGCGCGCCGTGAGCGATGCCATCACCCCGGCGCTGCTCGACACCACGCTGCGCATCCTGCACGAGGACGTGCGCCGGCTGTGGGGCGTGGCGCGGCCGCGCATCGCGGTGTGCGGGCTCAATCCGCACGCGGGCGAGAGCGGCCACCTCGGCACCGAGGACCGCGACGTGATCGCGCCGGCCGTGGCGCGCGCCCGCGCCGCGGGTCTGCTCGCCGACGGTCCGCTGCCCGCCGACACCATCTTCGTGCCGCGCGCGCTGTCTAACTATGACGTCGTGCTCGCCATGTACCATGACCAGGGCCTGCCGGTCCTCAAACACGCGGGGTTCGGCCACGCGGTGAACGTGACGCTGGGCCTGCCCATCGTGCGCACCTCGGTGGACCACGGCACCGCGCTCGACCTGGCCGGCACCGGCCGCGCCGATGCCGGCAGCCTGCTGGCCGCCGTGAAGCTCGCCATCGACTTCGCGCAGCGGGCCTGACTTGGTCTTCAGCCGCAAGCGGTTCGGCCAGCACTTCCTGCACGACCACTCGGTGCTCGATCGCATCGTGCGCGAGATCGCCCCGGCCGCCGACCAGGCGCTGGTGGAAATCGGCCCGGGTCGCGGCGCGCTCACCGAACGGCTGCTCGGCAAGGCCGCCTCGCTCGACTGCGTGGAGATCGACCGCGATCTGGCGGCCGGGCTGCGCGCGCGCTGGCCGGACGTTCCGGCGTTCCACCTGCACGTCGCGGACGCGCTGGAGTTCGACTTCGCCGCCCTGGCCGCCGCGCGCGGCCGGCGCCTGCGCGTCATCGGCAACCTGCCCTACAACATCTCCACCCCGCTGCTGTTCCACGTCGCCGCCGCGCACGCGCACATCGTGGACCTGCACGTGATGCTGCAGAAGGAAGTCATCGACCGCATCGTCGCCGCCCCCAACAGCGGCGAATATGGACGGCTCACGGTGATGCTCGCCCCCTGGCTCGAGGCCACGCGCCTCTTCGACGTGGGTCCGGGCGCGTTCGTGCCCGCGCCACGGGTGTGGTCCGCGGTGGCGCGGCTGCGTGTGCGCGAGCAGCCGGCGTTCAGCGTGCCGCCGGCGTTCGCGCGCACCGTTTCGGCCGCGTTCTCGCAGCGTCGCAAGACACTACGCAATGCGCTGCGCGCGCTCGTCGACGTCGCCGCCATCGAGGCGGCCGGCATCGATCCGGGTCGCCGGCCCGAGACGCTGTCACCCGCGGAGTTCGCCGCCATCGCGGCGCGCGTGCCGGCCGCGGACGGAGCTCATTAGGCACCGTGCGATCCGCGCGCAAGTGCGAACTCGTCTCCGATAGTTTGGTACATTGCCCATACACATGGAGCCGGGAACACACAAGATCCGCATCGACGTCGACACTTCCTATCTCGAGGATCAATCGGATCCGAAAGAACGTCGCTATGTCTTCTCCTACACCATAACGATCCGCAACGAGGGCAAGGTGCCGGCACGGCTGCTCACGCGGCACTGGATCATCACCGACTCCAACGGCAAGGTTCAGGAAGTGCGCGGCGAAGGCGTCGTGGGCGAGCAGCCCTACCTCAAACCCGGCCAGGGCTTCCGCTACTCCAGCGGTGCCGTGCTCGAGACGCCCGTGGGCGCGATGCAGGGCAGCTATCAAATGGTCGCCGACGACGGTGCCCAGTTCGACGCGCCGATCGCCGCGTTCCGCCTGGCGATGCCCGGCTTGCTCCACTGAGCGGGCTAGACCCTGATGGCCCGCTACGCGGTCGGCGACATCCAGGGATGCTGTGACGAGCTGAAGACGCTGCTCGCGCGCTGCGGCTACTCCGCCGACCGCGACGAGCTGTGGTTCGTCGGCGACCTGGTCAATCGCGGGCCGCAGTCGCTCGAAACCCTGCGCTTCGTACGCGCGCTCGGCGCCAACGCCACCGTGGTGCTCGGCAACCACGACCTGCACCTGCTCGCGGTGGCGTACGGCTCCAAGCGCAAGACGAAGGACGGCGACACGCTCGAAGCGGTGCTCGCCGCGCCGGACCGCGACCAGCTGCTCGAATGGTTGTTAGGACGGCCGCTCGCCGTCTACGACGAGCCGCGCGGCGACTTCCTGGTGCACGCCGGCCTCGTACCCGAATGGAGCCCGCGCGCCGCCGCCAAGCTCGCGCGCGAGGTCGAGGCCCTGCTGCGCAACGACGCCCGCACGCTGTTCGACGCGATGTACGGCAACAAGCCCGAAAAGTGGAGTGACAACCTGCGCGGCATGGACCGGCTGCGTTTCGTCATCAACGCGTTCACGCGCATGCGCTTCTGCCGCCGCGACGGCACAGTCGACCTCAAGGCCAAAGGGGCGCCGGGCGAGCAGCCCGAAGACCTGCTGCCGTGGTTCGACGTGCCCGGCCGCGCCAGCCGGGACGTGCGCGTGATCTGTGGGCACTGGTCGACGCTCGGGCTCAAGCGCCGCAAGGACCTGCTGGCGCTCGACACCGGCTGCGTCTGGGGCGGGGCACTGACCGCTGTGAACCTGGACGTGGAAGCCGAGCCGATCCAGCTCGACTGCAAGACACATCAGGCGCCGGGCGGCGGCTGAGGTGTGGCCGTCGAGCCCGGCGGGATGATCTCGCTGGCGCTCGGACTCGCCGACTGCCCATCTTCGGCCGGCGTGGCGGCCGGCGCATCGCCCGATGGCGGCGCCTCGGGCACCACCGTCGGCGAGACGAACACCGGCTCCGGCGTGGGCGCCGCCTCGGCGAACGTCGGCATGGGGCCCCACGAAATGTAGATAGCGGCGGTGCGCGGCGTGTACACGGACGGCGCGAGCTCGAGGTCGATGGACTTCGTACCCTGGGTGGTCACCGGCAGCACGTTGCGCTCTTCGCCGAGGATCTCCACCTGCTGCACTCCACCGGGCTGCACGCGCACGGCCATGCGCACCGGCCACGTGGTTTCCGGCGGCAGCCGCGCGGCGATGTTGCCCGTGCCGCCGGCGCTGGAGAGGTCGATGACCAGCGTGTTGCGCGACCAATACTGCGGGAAGGTGGCGGGCAACATCGCCGCGCGGCTGCCGCCGGAAACCACGTGGCCGGTGCGCATGGCCGTGCGCGTGCAGCCCGGTGGAGTG
>JBIOZI010000294.1:0-10179 GCA_044871085.1 Steroidobacteraceae bacterium
CACTCCAATCTGGCCGGCGCCGAGGCCAATGCCCGCGACGTGGTGTCCGGGCTGCGCGCGCTGCGCGGCCTGCCGTTCGGCAAGATGCTCTCGAAGCAGGGGCGCGCGGTGCGCGCCGACGCCGGGCTGCCGCAGACCTCGGTGTGCAGCGCGCTCGAGTAGTTAGCGAGCCGGCGCTGCCGCGGCGGGCCGTTCGAGCACCCGGATCTTCTGCGGCGCTGGCAGCGGCGCGGCTTCGTCCAGGTAGAAGCTCGGATGCGGCGGCTGGTTGTAGGCCACGTTCTGCCACGCGATGGCGAGCCGGTACTGCGGGTCCTGCATCAGCGCGACCAGCCGGTGCGGTGTCGGCCAGGTCGACGTGTAGATGCGCAGCTCGCGGTTGTCGCGCGTGCGCCAGATCACTTCCTCGCGCCAGTCGCCCCACAGGTCGCCGGACAACGCCGGAGTCGCCTTGGTGCCGTTGTTGGACGTGGCCTCGTGCGCGATGAGCAGCGGCTGGAGCGTTTGCGTCTGCCAGTTCCACTTGTCGATGTGATTCTGGTCGAGCAGCTCGCGCAGCAGGTCTCCGTCCCACCAGACCGCGAAGTTGGTGGATAGCCCGGCGGGCCGGCCCTCGACGAACTTCTTGCCGTGCACGTCGTACATCCCGCTCATGCCGGCGCCCGCGGCCCAGGATTCGGCGCCCGGGAAACGCGGGTCGATGTTGAACGCCACGCCGCGGCCCGGGCCTTCGCCCTTGTCGCTGCCGCTCTCGTCGGCCTTCACCGAAGGAATCGTGAACAGCGGCTTGCCGGTGCGCGCATCGCGCAGGCTCATGCCCTGGTCGCCGAAGCGCTCCTGGATGTCGAAGATCTCGAGGCCGGGGTTGGCGGGGTCGAGGTCGCTCACGTGCAGCGCATCGCCGTGCCCCCAGCCGGTGGAGTAGAGGCCCTTGCCGTCGTCGTTGACCACCATCGCGCCGTAGACGATCTCGTCGCGGCCGTCGCCGTCGACGTCCGCCACCGACAGCTGGTGATTGCCCTGGCCGCGAAACGCCTTGTTGGCCTCGGAGGAATCGCTGTCGAACACCCAGCGCGACTTGAGCCTGCTGCCGGCTTTCTTCGTGGCACGAAAATCCCAGGCCGCGAGCACGGTGCGCGTGTAGTAGCCGCGTGCCATGACGATGCTCGGGTGTTCGCCGTCGAGATACGCGACGCCGGCGAGGAAACGATCGATGCGGTTGCCGTGGTCGTCGCCCCAGATCTCCTTCATGCGCTCCGGGGACGGATCGTCCGTTTCCGGCGCGCGGCGCGGTAGATAGGGGACGGTGTCGAGCGCCCGGCCGGTGCGGCCGTCGAACACGGTCAGGTATTCCGGCCCGCGCAGGATGAACCCCGCAAGGCTCGTGCCCTCGCGCCGCGGCCCGGTCACCGAGCCCGGCGTCTCGCCCGCGGATTCGGGAGTGAGCCAGTTGGCGTTCGGGTCGCCGATGGCCTTGCCCGTGCCGTCGACGGTGCCGTCGGCCGTCTTGCACGCCACTTCCGCGCGGCCGTCGCCGTCGAAGTCGTAGACCAGGAACTGCGTGTAGTGCGCCCCGTCGCGGATGTTCCGGCCGAGGTTGATCGACCACAGCAGCGTGCCGTCGAGCGCGTAGGCCTGCAGGATGGGTGGATCGGTGACGCCGGGCTGCGAGTTGTCCCTGGCGACGCCCGCCTGGTGCAGGACGATTTCGTAGCGCCCGTCGCCGTCGAGATCCCCCAGCGAAGCATCGTTCGGCGTGTAGCCGGCCGGGGTCTGCAGCGGGATGGAATGATAGGGGCGCGCAGGCGCGCCGGCCGCGAAGCGAAACGGCCCTTCGCGCGGGCCTTCGGTGCCGCCCGTGACCGCCGCCACGTAGTAGTTAGTGGCGCGGTCGAGGCGCGCGCCCGAGTCGAGGAACCACGTGCCGCCGGTCAACGGCTCGGGATTGAGCCTGACGACGGCGGCGGGCGCATCGGGCCGGCCGGCGAAACGGCCGGGGTCCTGGGGCCCGCCCGCGGGCGCGGCGGTCTCGCGGTAGACATTGAAGCCGACAGCTGTGGGGTCGGTGGCCAGCAGCCGCCAGCTCACGAACACCTTGCCGTCGCTCTGGTGCACGGCGACGATGCCGCGGTCCAGGAATTCCATGTCGCGCAGCTTCTCCTTCGCGGCGCCGGCGGCGGAGAGCGATAACGACAGCGTGAGCGAGAGCGCGCCCAGCACGCGCGGAATCCATGCCTTCATGATTGTTTGCCCTTTCCCCAGAGTTGCTCGTACTTCCAGCCGGTGAGGTCTTCGACGATCGCGCGATTTGCGGGCGTCGGCTGCGTTCCCGGCTGATTCTTGAACCGATCTATCTCGTCCATGAGCACGGCATGCGTTTCGCTGTTGAGCCTGAAGCGCAGCGACACCAGGAACCCGAACAGCAGGATGGCCAGCGGCCCGACCGCGAGGATGAACACCACCGTGGTCACGACCGACCGCGGCTGATCCATGGTTTTCGGAATGAGCCCGGCCAGGTTCAGGATCTGCGTGGCGATGAAGATGGCCGCCGACTGCATCACCTTGCGTACGAAGGTCATGACGCCGGCGAACGCGCCTTCGCGCCGCCGACCCGTGACGATCTCATCCACGTCGGGCATGTAGTTGTAGATGCTCCACGGAATGTAGTTGAGGGCTCCGCGGCCGAAGCCGGCCAGCACGACGATTGCGCAGTACCAGAACAGATCCGTGACGCCGGAGGCGTACAGCGCGAGCAGGCCCGCGACGCCCGCGCCGAACAGGCACACCGCGATGCGATACGAGGGCGCGGGATGGATCCGCAGGCAGGCCCAGATCGCCACGAATACCGACACGAGCTGGGCGCCGGCCATGACGGCCGAGATGTTCGACGTGGTCGAGACGGAGCCGGCCAGCGCGAACGCGATGAAATAGGGAAACACGACGTTGAGGATGTCCTGGCTGACGTAGCCGCCGAGGTACATGCCGAGATGCAGCCGGAATGCGCGAATGCGCAGGGTGGCCCGCAGGTCGTCGAACAGCTGCTCGAGATTCGAGAACGGCGATTTGTCCGGCGGGCGGTCGGCGCCCGGGATCTCGGCGCGCGGCCGCTCCCAGGTGAACAGGTAGACCGCGATGGCCACCAGCACGAAGAACACGGCGAACGTCACGCCGAGGTACAGGAAGGTGGTCGGTGAATCCTTGCCGCCGAGGTGCTGCACGATGAGGGCCGGCAGCCACAGCGCCGCGATGTTCGCGATCTGCCCGCAGATGATGCGCGCGCCCGCGAACTTCGCCTTGGTGGCGTAGTTGGGTGACATCTCGGCCGCGAGCGTCTCGTACGGGATGATCTCCATCGCGTACACGAGCTCGAAGAACACGTACGTGACGAGGTAGTACCAGAACGTCTGACCCTCGATCCACATGAGGGCGAAGGAGGGCAGCAGCGGGATCGCCAGCAGGATGAAGAACCGGCGCCGTCCGAACTTGCGCCCGAGCCAGGTGTGATGGAAATGATCGGAGACGTAGCCGATGAACGGCGAGAAGAACGCGTCCATCAGCCGCGCGGCGACCACGATGAGCCCGGCCTGCGCGACGCTCAGGCCGCAATAGGTCGTGTAGAAGAACGTGACCCACAGGCCAATGATCGACATCGCGCCGGCGCCGAGGAAGTCGTTGCTTCCATAGGCGATGTAGTTGCCCACTCTTACCTTGCGCGCTGCCATGTTGCCCCGGAGCTCCCTGTGTTCGCTGTCGTCGTTCGCTGCGCGCCGGATCCGGCGGGGGCGGTAGCTAGATGAAGGTGCGCTTGAACTCGCCGAGCGCGAAGATGGCCATCGCCTGGCCGTAGGGCATCGAGGTCAGCGGTATCTTGCGGTAGCCGTCGAGGTCTTTGAACACCGGCGTGCCGAACGACACGTTCTTGAGCTCGCCGGACGCGTCGATGTTCGCGAGCACGGCCTTCACGGCGCGTACGCCCATGTCGGTGAACTGCGGGCCGATGTAGCGCCTGCGCACGGACTTGAGGATGCCGTACGCGAAGCCGGCGGTGGCCGAGGCCTCCAGGTAGGAGTTCGGATCGTCGATGAGCGTGTGCCAGAGGCCGCCGGCGTCCTGGTACTTCTGCAGCGTGCGGATCTGCTGCAGGTGGGTCTCGAGCAGGAATTCGCGCAGCGCGTCGCCCGGCGGCAGCTCGAGCAGCTCGATGAATTCCGGGATGGCGATGGTCACCCAGCAATTGCCGCGCGCCCACAGCGCGTTGGCGAAGTGGTGCCGGCCCTGGAAGGTCCAGCCGTGGAACCACAACCCGGTCTTGCGATCCACCAGATACTTGATGTGCAGCATGAACTGGCGGCGGGCTTCCTCCACGTATTGCGGCCGGCCGAGCAGCCGGCCGATCTTCGCCAGCGGCAGCACGCTCATCATCAGCGTGTCGTCCCACAGCTGCTGCGGGTTCTCGGAATTGAACACGATGTGCTGGAAGCCGTTCTCCTCGGTGCGCGGCAGGCCGTCCATGAGGTACTCGGCCCATTCCTCGAGGTACGGCACCCACGCCGAGTTCGGGCTCTCCTCGTGTAGATAGGCCAGCGTGAGGAAGGGCGCGACGGTGTTGATGTTCTTGGTGGGCGTGCCGGCGGCGAAACGGTCGCGGAACCAGTCGAGCATGATCTGCTTGCAGCGCGCGTCGCGCGTCTGCTGGTAGTACTTCCAGATGCCGTACAGCCCGATGCCGTGCGTCCACTCCCAGTCGTTCCAGCCCTTGGTGTCGACCACCCGGCCGTCCTCGAGACGCAGCAGGAATTCGCCCGAAGTGTCCTTGATCTCGACGAGATTGCGGATCAGCAGCTGGATGTTGCGGTCGATTTCGGCGGCGTCGAGGCCATGGGCTTTGTTGGGCACGCGGGACTCCTGTCGGAACTCGTTTGTCTGGGAGGTTAGTCGAGATGGAACATCGGCACGAGCGGCCATTCGACCGGCCGGCCGTCCGGGTGGGTGTGCATGAGATCTTTCATGTAGTCCCACCAGCGCTTCATCACCGGGTGCTGCGGGAGCTGCGCCCGCGTGTCGTCGTCCCGCAGCTTGAGCACCGCGAACAGGTGGAGCGTCTCCTCGTCGAGGAAGATCGAATAGTCGTAGATACCGGAGGCGGTGAGCAGCGCGGCGAGCTCGGGCCAGATCTCGTCGTGGCGGCGCCGGTACTCGGCGACGACGCCGGGCTTGAGCTTCATGCGGAAGGCGTGGTTTCTCATGTGCCGGCCCCGGCGAGGACGGTGACGCAGGCGGCATCCGCGTTCGCGGCGGTGTCGATGGCCGCTGCGGCGGTCTGCGCCGCGCGGGCGCCGGGTAGACAGGCCAGGGCGAGAAGTTTCTTCATGGCGGTACGCGATCGTTACGGGGCGGGCGGTGGATCGGGATGGTCGGGGTCGAAGCGGCCGGCCTCCGCGGCGAGATGCGTCTCCAGGCCGGCCGTGAGCTTCGGGTCGGTGTGCAGGCCCTCGACGACGCAGCGCGCGAGCTGGTAGGCGCCATAGTCGTTGAAGTGCGTCTTGTCCTTGCCGCCGTCGGCGAAGGCGCGCGGCGACACTTCCGGACCCAGCGCCTCGTAGAAGCGTCGCGACATGGCATTCAGGTCGATGAACGCGACGTTCTGCTCACGCGCCACCGAGCGCATGGCTTGCGGGTAATCGCCGAGCGTCGAGGTGATCTTTCCCGCGGCGTCGAAATTGCGGCGGTCGGGCGAGGATACGAGGATGGGCGTGGCGCCGCGGCGGCGGATCTCGGCGATGAAGGTGAGCAGCCACGAACGATAGGTGTTCGCGGCGTCCGCGTAGGTCTGCGGCCATTGAACTTTCTGGTCGTTGTGGCCGAACTGGATCATCACCCAGTCCCCGGCGGCCAGCTTCGACAGCAGCTTGTCGAAGCGCAGCTCGGTCACGAACGACTTCAGCGTCTCGCCCGATTCGGCGTGGTTCGCGACCGCGATGTCGTCGCGGAAGAAGCGTGGCAGCTTCTGGCCCCAGCTGCCGTTCGGCGCGACGGGCTGGTCGGTGACGGTGGAATCGCCGGCGAGGTACAGCGTCGGACCCTCCCATCTGCCCACCGTGATGGAGCGGACCACATCGATATCTCCGTCGAAGAGCAGCGTGAGTTTGTCGTCCCAGTTGCGCGCGCCGATTTCGCGCGGTTTGAGGTGCACTTCGACGCCGCCGGTGGCATTGGCCGGCAGCGGCCCGAGCGAGGGCGTGCGCACGTTGACCACGAATGATTCGAAGCGGGACTTGCCGCGCCTGACCGGCAGATTCTCGAGCATGAGCCGGCGTTGCTCCGCCCACACGCTGACGCGTTTCGGCTTGCCCGTCGTGGCGAGCTCGAGCGTCACGCGGTAGTTGTCTTCGCGGGCCACGATCGAAAATGCCCTTGGGTCGTCCGGCTCGAAGCCGAAACCGCGTCCGGTCTCGAAGAGCGGATGCCCCGCCGCATTGCCCTTCGCAGTGAAATCGTAGGTCATCGGCCCGTCGGCGAAGGCCGTGGCCGAAAACACCAGTGCGAGCAGGGGCAGCACTCGAATCATGGCCGCAGGGAGCCTGGCGCAAGGCGGCGAGCCGCATTGCGCGGCCAATCGGCGGATCTTTCCATGGACGGCCCCCCGTCAATCGAAGGTCTTCGATCGAGTTTGATTGCTTTTTATCGCAAATGATCGAAATCCGCCAGCAGGTTCAGCACGCGGTGGCCTCGATCCGTACATATATATGCCAGGCGGGAAAAGCCGCGATGTCTCGTCGATCCGATGCACGCGCGTGCCTCTTGCACTCTACGCTCATCACTCTGGTAGAGTGCGCCCCCCTCGAACGGGGCGTTAGCTCAGTTGGTAGAGCAGCTGACTCTTAATCAGTAGGTCGTAGGTTCGACCCCTACACGCCCCACCAATCTTCCTTCCGCGCATTCGCGCGGCGTGCGCACCGCGGTTACATTTGCGCGCCATGGCAAAACAACCTTCCCGCGACGATCCCTCGAAGCCCAAGCAGCACGGCTACGAGTACAAGAAGCAGTTCTACCAGAGCAGCGAAGTCGCGGCCGACTACGACGAGCATCGCTTCCGCACGCCGAAGCGCATGCGGCGCAACGCGCGCAAGTGGGCCGCGATCCAGAAAGCGCTGGCGCTCACGAACGGCGTGAAGACCGTGGTCGACCTGCCCTGCGGCACCGGCCGATTCACCGGACACCTGGCGCGCGCCGGCTATGAAGTGGTCGGCAGCGACATCTCGGCCGAGATGATGCAGCAGGCGGCGAAGCTGCCGTCCGTGCAGCACGCGAACATCAAGGGCTACGTGCGCGCCGATGCCGAGGCGCTGCCGTTTCGCACGAAATCGACGGACTGCCTCATGAGCATCCGTTTCCTGTTCCACGTCGATCCCCAGACCCGCCGCCGCATGCTGCGGGAGTTCGGGCGAGTGTCGCGCCGCTGGATCATCGCCGACTACCGGCACAAATATTCCTTCCGCTACGGAGTGTGGAAGCTCAGCCGCGCGCTCGGCCTCACCAGGCGGCCCTTCGAGCGCGTGTCCGTGAAGAGCATGAAGAGCGAGTTCGAGGATGCGGGCTTGCGCGTCGCGAAGATCGTCGCCGTGCGCCGCTGGCTCTCGGACAAGTGGGTGGTGCTGGCGGAGGCGGGACACATCGATCCCGAAAGTCTCGCGATCAAGCTCGCCGGCACGCAGTACGCGGATCTCGAAGTCACGGAAAAGCTCGGCGAGGGCAAGCGCTCGCTCGTCTATCGCGCGCGCTGGCGTGGCCGCGACGTGGGCCTGAAGGTCTACAAACCCGCCGCGATCGCCAATCACGCCCGCAAGCACCGGCTGCCGCTGGCGGAGTTCGAGCACCGGCGCAACAAGGCATTCTTCGATGCGCGCGGCCTGTCGAAATACATCGCCGAGCCGCTCGGCTTCGTGGTGGAGCCGGGGTTCCAGATGTCGCTGCAGGAGTGCCTCGACGGCGAGGTGTATTACTTCGCGCAGCGCGACCATGCCGACTTCATCTCGCCGCGATTCATGCAGGATCTCGCCGAGCTCGTGTCGCTGAGCCACGAGGCCCAGCTCTACGACATCGATCTGCACGCGATGAACGTCATGGTCGACCGGCGTGCGGGCGGCCCGAAGCTGTTCGACTTCAACCAGATTCCGTTCACCGAGCGCCCGCAGAACCCGTTCGTGGGGCTGGCACTGAAGCTCGGATTGTTGGGGCGGGGCTCGCGCGACCTGCGCAAGCTCGCGAACTTCAACGACTTCGGGCGCGTCGAGCGCAAGCTGCTCAAGTTCTACAAGGCCGGCACCACGTCGCCGGCCTGAGCGGCCCGGGAGCTGCCGTTCAGCTGGTCTTTTGAGCGAGCAGGGGGTCGCCGTCCTCGAGCTTGATCGCATCCTCGGGCAGCATCGCCGCGATTCCGTCTTTCACGGGGTAGGCGAGCCTGCTCGTCGGGCAGACGATGAGCTGACGCGCTTCGGAGAAATACACCGGCGCTTTCGACACCGGGCAGGCGAGCATTTCGATGAGTCTCGGATCCATGTTTTCCACTGTAGTCGAGATCAGGCTTCGGCGGCGCGGGTGGTGGCGATGAGCCAGCACAAGGCGATCGCCACGGCCGCGCCGACCACCTGCTGCGCGCGGCTCCACTGCGCGAGGCTCCCGTCCATCGCGGCGATTCCCACGGCGGTGACGACGAACCAGATGCCACTCTGCAGCGCCACGCCCTGGATGCCGGCGCCCTGCATGAACTTCACGGAGAGCACGTAGGCGCTCAGCCCGCCGACGAAGGCCGCCAACGCGGCCAGGCCCATTTTGGGGTCCAGCTGGCCGCCGGGCCAGGCACGAGCCGCGTACACGAACCCGCGTGCGTCGAGCAGGCCCGACGCGATCGTGAGTACTCCGACCAGCAGGTAATTTCCCACCTGACCCATGTTATGTCCCTCGCCCTGCGCGGGGCAGAAGCATAGCCAATCCCGGCATGGTGCGCCGCCGCCCCCGCGCGGCTTGGGCCCGGGCGCGGAAGGTCCGCTATAATCCGCGCCCCTCGCGCAAGCCCCTTGATTTCAAGCGGGGTCGGGCGAAAGTGGCGGAACTGGTAGACGCGCTGGATTTAGGTTCCAGTGGGGTAACCCGTGAGAGTTCGAGTCTCTCCTTTCGCACCATTCGCCGGCGCCGGTTGTTAACACGATGAAGGAATGGACATGCAGGTTTCATTGACCGCCACCGGCGGCCTCGAGCGCCGTCTCGAAGTGGCGATTCCCGCGGCACAGATCGACGGTGAAGTCGCCCAGCGCCTCAACAAGATCTCGCGCACCGCGCGGCTCAAGGGTTTCCGCCCCGGCAAGGCGCCCCTGGCCGTGATCCGCCAGCAGTACGGCGATCAGGTGCATGGCGAAGTCATCAACGATCTGATGCGCGCCTCGTTCTCCGAAGCGGTGCAGCGCGAGAAGCTCAACCCCGCCGGCGGTCCGCGCATCGAGCCCATCGCCATGGAACCCGGCACGGATCTGAAATACGCCGCGGTGTTCGAAGTGCTGCCGGACGTGAAGCTCAAGCCCATGAGCGAGCTGCAGGTCGAGAAACCGGTGGCCGCCGTCGCCGACAGCGACGTCGCCGCGATGATCGAGACGCTGCGCAAGCAACGTCCGGTCTTCAAGCCGGTCGAGCGCACCGCGGCCGTCGGCGATCGGGTGACGGTCGACTTCGTCGGCACGCTCGATGGCGAGGAGTTCGAAGGCGGCAGCGGCCAGGAAGTACCCATCGTCATCGGTGGTGGCCGCGTCATGAAGGAGTTCGAGGATGCGCTGGTCGGCGCAAAGCCGGGCGACGTGCGCGACTTCAAGGCGACTTTCGCCGCGGATCACGTCAGCAAGAAGCTCGCGGCCAGGACAGCGGCGTTTCACGTCGAGGTCCGCGTGGTGGAAGAACCTCTGCCGGCCGAGCTGGACGAGGATTTCGCGCGTGGCTTCGGCATTGCGGACGGCAATCTCGACAGCCTGCGCGGCGAGGTTCGCGCCAACATGGAACGCGAGCTCGCCGACGCGATTCACCAGAAGTTGCGCAGCCAGGTGCTCGAAGCCCTGTATACGCACAATCCACTGGAGCTGCCCCGGCAGCTGGTCGAGGAGCAGATCCAGGAGCTGCAGGCGGAGATGCTGC
>JBIOZI010000295.1:0-8842 GCA_044871085.1 Steroidobacteraceae bacterium
CGGGAGCGTGCCTTCACCGGGCGCTCAGGCGCCCGTCCGCACCGTCGGCTGGACGTCGTCCGCGTGTTCCGCCAGCAGGTGCGCCAGCAGGACTTCGATGCTCGCCTGCTCGTCCAGGCAGTAGCGGGCCGCCGTCTTCCCGTGCGGGTCGATACGCACCGTGGTCCAGTGGCTGGGGGCGCGTTGAAAGGCGATCTCGTCGGTGTCATCGTCGCCGACAAACAGCACCTCGGTGACGCCTTCGTGCTGGGCGAGGATGCGGAGCGCCTCGAATTTCGTCAGCGCGCCGGGCGGCAGCAGGTTCAGCACCATCTTGCCGTCGATCACGGTCGGCTGGGGCATCAGCGCGCTCGCGACCGACCGCAGGAACGTGCTCGCGGCGACCGGGTCCTGCGCGGCGCGGTAGTGCAGGGACAGCGAGCGCCCCTTGTCCTCGAGCCGGACGCCCTGCCCCTCGGGCGCGAGCAATTGCAGTTCGAGGCTCGCGCGCCAGCGCCGGCAGGTCTCGACCAGCTGCGACGTATCGGGTTCCTCGGGCAGGCCCTCGTTGCCGTGGTTGCCGACGAGGTAGGCGATCTCGCAGGGCAGGCGCTCGATCAGGTCGCGCTGCGCGCGTCCGGAAACGACGGCGACCGGAACCAGCAGCGCGAGTTGCGCCAGCGGACGCGTAACGCGGTCGGCGGCACGCGCCTGCGCCGGATCGGCCACGATCGGGGCCAGCGTGCCGTCGAAATCAAACGCATACAGCGTTGCGCTGCGGGCCAGGCGTCGCAGCTCATTACGACCGTCGCTCGAGAACAATGGCATCACGGATCACGTCACTCCCTGCGATTCGCCGATCCGCGCGCTGATGCGTTCGCGTTGGCGGAGCCGGGCCGCATCGAGCAGCATGCGACCCGCCCAGCGGTACACGTTGAATTCGCGCACCAGCTGACGGAGGCTGACCATGCGTTCGCGCTGCTCCTCGCGAGGCATCGCCAGCGCACGGTGCACGGCCTCGGCAACCTCTTCGATATGGTACGGGTTCACGATGAGCGCTTCGTGCAGTTCGCGCGCCGCGCCCGCGAACTGGCTCAACACCAGCACTCCGCGCTCGTCGTCGCGGGCCGCGATAAATTCCTTGGCGACGAGGTTCATGCCGTCGTGCAGGCTGGTGACGACGCACACGTCGGCCGCTCGGTAGTGCTCGTTGATCGACGCGCTGTCGTGGTATTCGATCAGCAGCCGCACCGGCTCGTAGCTGGCGTCGCCGAACCGCGTGTTGATCTGGGCCGCCGTCGAGCGCACCTGCGCCTCGAAGCGCTGGTACTCGTCGAGTGAGGAACGGCTCGGCGCGGCAATCTGGACGAACGTGAACCTGCCGATCCAGTCGGGGTGCAGTTCGAACAGGCGTTCGACGGCCAGCAGTCGCTCGACGATGCCCTTGGTGTAATCGAGCCGGTCGACCCCGAGTCCGAGCAGGTGATCCGGCGACACCCCGAGGCGCAGGCGCACTGCCGTGCGGCACTCGTCGACGGTGGTGGCGGGCTTGCCCTCCGGCCAGGCGATGGAAATCGGGAAGCTTTCGACGCGCGTCAGGCGTCCGCCCAACGAGACGGTCGACGCGTCGTATTCAATGCGCGCTTCGAGGAAGCGATCGACCGCCTCGAGGAAGTTGTGCCCGTGGTAGCGCGTGTGAAAGCCCAGGATCGTGCTGCCCAGCAGGCCTTCGAGGATTTCAGCCCGCCACGGACAGATGCCGAAGGACTCGGGATTCGGCCACGGGATGTGCCAGAACGTGATGATGGTCGCGCGTGGCAGCCGCTCACGCACCATTCTCGGCAGCAGCGCGAAGTGGTAGTCCTGGATCAACACCACCGGGTCGTCGGTCTTCGCTTCCTGCGCGACCGCATCGGCGAATCGCTCGTTGACGCGCCGGTACTGCCGCCAGTCCTCGTCGCGGAACACCGGTCGCACGTGCGCAATGTGACACAGCGGCCACAGGCCTTCGTTGGCAAAGCCGTAGTAGTAGCCCCGCTCCTCGGCCTTCGTCAGCCAGATGCGACGCAGGGTATAGCTCTGTTCGCCCGGCGGCACGCGGATGCGGCCTCGTGAGTCGACGACGTCGCGGTCGGCGGAGCCGCTTCCGTGAGCGATCCACGTCCCGGAGCACGCACGCATCACCGGCTCGACCGCCGTCACGAGGCCGCTGGCCGGCCGCTGCACTTCGACGCCGCGCGCCGACTTCACGTGGATATACGGCTCCCGGTTCGACACGAGCAGGATCTCGTCGCCGCGCAGTTGCTCGTGCAGCAGCCTGCGCAGCATTTCGGGATTCCAGTTGACGGCGACACCCTGGTCGTGCGAGCGGCGTTCGCGCTCGATATCCCGCAGCAGGCTGCGCAGGTCGCCCACCAGTGGCTGGAGCTCAGGACGCGGCTGCGAGAATGGGCGGATCACGCCCTCGCCCTGGAGCATCGCGCGCACGCCGGCCACCCACCCGCGCCAGCTCATGTGCGCGACCAGCAGCGCGATCAGCGCCAGCAGCATCCCCAGCACCGTGAACAGGATGATCACGTAACGCCGGGTGTCCTGGCTGCGGCGCTCGACGAAGCTGAGGTCGTGGATCAGCAGCAAGGAGGCGCCCACCACGTCGCCCCGGCGCAGCGGAACGGCGGTGACGTGAACCGGCCCGCGCGGCAGGCGCACCATCGACCCGCCCTCGGTCGTCGTCCCCGCCGCGTGGCAGTCCAGCCCGACCGGCATGAAGCGCGTCTTGCGGATCAGGTCGCCGTCGACATTGCACACGCCGAGGGCGAGCAGGCGCTCGTCCGTGGCCACACGCTCCAGTTGCGGGTCGAGCCGGCGCCAGCCCTCGGTTTCGACGGCATCGAGCACGGGCTCCTCGAGCGCGCGGCTGATGGTCGAAGCGCGGATATCGAGATCGCGCATGAACCAGCGCAGCGTCAGCGAATCGATCACCGGGACCGTGAAATACGCCATCGTCAGCATCGCGAGCGCGAGCGGAACCAGGAAGCGCAGCGACAGACGCAGCGATCGGACCATCGGCAGAGGCGCCAATGCGTAAAACCAGGAGCGCATGAAAGTCGAGGCGACGCTTGGTCGCCCGCACAGGGGCGAGGCGGGGGTCGTTGACCTTAGCAAGCGACAGGCGCGGGGTCTGTACTGCGCTCTACGTAGGCCTGAACCCTTCTACGTAGGGAATTGCCCTTGACTCAGAACGCGTCGTCCCAACGGCGACTCAGCCGCATCGCGCACATCACGATACCGACCATGCTGTAGGTCTGCGGAAAGTTGCCCCAGAGCCGCCCACTCTTCACGTCGATGTCCTCCGACAGCAGGCCGAATGCATTGCGTGCGGCCAGCAGGCGCTCGAACTCCTGCACGGCCCGCTCGCGCTCCCCGAGCAGGGCAAGCGCCTGGATCCACCAGAACGTGCAGACGACGAAGGCCGTATCCGGGACGCCGAAGTCATCGGCCTGGTCGTAGCGCAGCAGGAAGTCGCCGCGCCGCAGGTGCCGCTCGATCGCCGCCACCGTGGCGCGCAGGCGCGGATCGTCGGGCCGCAGGAAGCCGATCTCGCCCAGCACCAGCAGGCTCGCATCGGCGAAATTCCCGCCGAAGGTCGAGGCGAAACCACCGAGCGGTTCGCTCCACGCGCTGGCGCAGATTTGCCCGTGGATCGTATTCGCGCGCTCCCGCCAGTACGCCACGCGCGCCGGATACACCCGCTCGGCAATGCGCGCCAGGCGATCGCAGGCGGCCCAGCACATCACCGCGGAAAATGTGTGCACCTCGCGCCTTCCGCGGAATTCCCAGATGCCCGCGTCCGGCTGCATGTATTTCGCGTACGCCTGCTCGCCGAGCGGCTCGAGCCGCTGCAGCAGCGCCTCGTCGCCGAGCGTGTCCAGGCGATGGTCGAAGAAGGCGTGCGACACGCCGAGGATGGCCGAGCCGTAGACGTCGTGCTGGGTCTGCTCCCACGCCTGGTTGCCTTTGCGGACCGGTCCCATGCCCGCGTACCCGGCAAGATGCGGAGCAAAGCGCTCGGTGAGCTGCGCTTCGCCGCTCAGCCCGTAGACCGGCTGCAGCGCCGCCGGATCCGACTCGACGATGATGTTTTCGATGTAGCGCAGGTAGCGCTCCAGCGATCCGGTGGCACCGAGGCGGTTCAGCGCGTTGATCACGAAATACGCGTCGCGCAGCCAGCAGTAGCGGTAGTCCCAGTTGCGCTGCGTGGCGGGCGCTTCGGGCACCGACGTCGTCATTGCCGCGATCACGGCGCCGGTGTCGTCGAAGGTATTGAGCTTCAGCGTGATCGCCGCGCGGATCACCGCGTCCTGCCAGTCGAAGGGAAGCGCGAGGTTGCGCACCCATCGCCGCCAGTAGTGCTGCGTCTCCTCCAGCATCGCCCGCCCGGCCTCGGACGGGCTGGACTGCAGCGTCTCGTCGGGCCCGAGCACGAAGGTGTAGCAGTCGTCGATCAGCATCGGGTTGTGCTCAATGACGTGCGTGATCGGTGCGTCCGTTGTCAGGCGCAACGGATAGGCGGGAATTGCAGCGCGGATGTGATGCGTGCCGAACGTGACCGGCGGGCGCTCCTCGCCGTACCCCGCGCGGGGCAGGAAGCGCACGCGCACGCGCGGCCGCCCCGCGAGCTTGCGCACGATGCGCACGAGGCTGACGGGCGCGAAGATCCGGCCGTGCTGATAGAAGCGCGGTGAGAAGTCGATGATCTCGATGCGGCCGCCACGCGCATCGTCCATCTCGGTGCGCAGGATCGCGGTGTTCCTCACGTAGTTCTGGCGGATCGCGGTGCGCTGCTCCAGCTCGATGTCGAAGCGGCCATCGCGACTGTCGTTATCGAGCAGCGAGCAGAACACCGGGTCGCCGTCGAAGCGCGGCACGCACATCCATACGACGCTGGCACTGGTGTCGATCAGCGCCCCGATCCGCGAATTGCCGACGACGGCGAGGTCCAGTCCGCGCGTTGCCCGATCGGACCCGTTCATGCGCGCCACTCCTTCGAAGGCATGCGGCACTGCCGGGCGAGGAAGCGCGCCGCACCCTGCAGCCCCAGTTCATGACTGGCCGCGAAGCGGACGGGCACCCGCCGCAACTGCTCGGCGAAGCGCCCCTTGGCCGCAAAAGCCATCAGGAAGCCCTGGACGTCGAAGGTGCTTCGAAGCCCATGCAGCACGCCGCCGCACAGGTACACGCCGCCCATCGCCTGGAATGCGAGGCAGACGTCCCCGGCGAACTCGCCCAGCAAGCGCGAGAAAAGTCGCACGGTCTCTACCGCATGCGCATCGCCCGACCCGGCGGCCTGCGCCACCCGCGCTGCGTCCTCGGTCCCCGTGCCCGGCGCCAGGGTGCGCAGCCAGGCCAGTCCGTCACCGGACAGCACGCGTTCCCACGAGACGCGACCCCATCGGGCCCGTCCGTCGGCATTCAATCGTTCTGCCACGGCATCTGCGGTGCCAAACGTCATGTGGCCCGCTTCGCTGGCGACGATGCGCGGCGGAGAGTCGTCAACGATCGCCGCCGTGCCGAGCCCGGTTCCAGGGCCGAGCACGAGCCGGATGCCGGCCGCAGGTTGCGCTATTCCGTGGTTGAGCAAGGTCGTTTCCTCTGGTGACAAGGCGTCGATACCCGCGGCGGCCGCGACGAAGTCATTGACGATGACGAGTTGCTGCAGCCGCAGGGCACCGACCAGCGCGCGCCCGTCGAAGCGCCATGCGCGATTGGTCAGCTGCAGCACGTCGGCGCCCACCGGCATCGCCACGGCCAGAAGGATGCGGCGTGGGCGATCCTGCTGTCGACGAAACCACGCCTCGAGCAGTTCCAACGGGCCCGGATAGTCATCATTCCTGACGCGCTCGGGAGTGCCGAGCCCGGAGCCAGACGACCACAGAGCGAGGCGCGCATGCGTGCCGCCGATGTCGGCCACGGTCCAGGGGCCAGCGAGTTGTTCGTCTTGAAGGGGCACGGCGGAGTCTGGCACGGCAAACCCGGCCCGCACGTCAGGCAAGTTGCGTACTCGCGACGCCCAATGAAAAACGCGGCGCATGCGCCGCGTTTCAGTGGAAGGGTCCGCCCGGGTCAGCGGCGCGCGAGCCGGCGCCGAAGCGTGGGCACCAGCAGCAGCGTCAGGGCCAGGGCCATCAGGTGCTCCAGTGAAACGGAACCGGCGCCGCCGACGTTCGACGGCGCGAGCGCCGACGAGGTCCCGGCGCTTCCGCCCGTGGAACTGCCATTCGACGTCGTCGTGGCCGCCATGCCCGACACGTTGACGGCGGTCGAGCCGCCCGTGGCGTTGTGCGAGAGCGTGACAACGGCGGACTTGGTACCCGAACTCTGCGGCATGAACGCCACTTCGAGCTGGCAGCTCGCGCCGACGGCGATCGTGCCGACGGCACAGGTGTTGGCGGCTCCGAAGCTGAACTCGGATGCGTTGGCCCCGCCGAGCGCGACAGCCGTGATCTGCAGCGGCGCGTTGCCCGTGTTCGTCAGCCGGGTGCTGAGACCCGAGGACATCACGCCGACGTTCGTCATCGGGAACGCAACCGTGTTGCTCTGGATCGTGGCGATCGGCGTGGCCGTCAGCACGCTGGTCCCGCTCAGCGCGACCGAGGTCGGCGAACTTGCGGCGTTGCTCGTCACCGTCAGCGTGCCGGATCGCGTCCCCGCGGCCGACGGCGTGAACGTCGTGCTGATGGTGCACGACGCACCGGGGTTGATCGTGCCGACGCAGTTGCTGGTCGATGCAAACTCGGGCGTCGGCATGGTCGAGACCTGCGTCACGGCGAGCGCGGCCGAGCCGGAGTTGGTGAGCGTCACGGTCTGCGCCGCACTCGTCGTGCTGATGGTCTGCGTCGCGAAGGTCACCGCGCTGCGGCTCAGCGTGACGGCGGGCACAGGAACCGCGCTGCCCGTCCCGGACAGCGTGATGGCCGGATTGGTGGCGGCGTTGGATGCCACGGTCAGCGTCGCGGTCCGCGTGCCCGCTGCCGCCGGCGTGAAGGCTGCCGCCAGGGTGCAGTTCGCGCCCGGCGCGACCGTGACCGTCGTGGCGCTCACGCAGCTGCCCGAGGCGGCAAATTCGGCCGCGTTGGTGCCGCTCTTCGTGATCGCCGAAATCGTCAGGTTCCCGGAGCCCGTGTTCGTCAGCGTGATGTTCGTCGGGCTCGACGTCGCGTTGTTCGCACCTACCAGCGTCGTGCCAAACGTGAGTGAAGTGCCCGAGGCCGAGATGACGGGCGCCGTCGCCGCGGCCGGATTCGCGATGTACGCGGCAATGTCCGTCGCCTGCGCGAGCGTGAGGTAACCCTTGATCGGATTCATCAGCGGCACCGAGTTCAGTCCGCTGATGATCTTGTTGGGATCCGTGCCGTTGCGGATCTTGTTCTTGTTCTGCGCGATGCTCGTGCCGTGGCACTGCGTGGCCTCGGAGCACGACAGGTACGCCGGGTTGCGCGGTGTCTCGTAGAGCTGCTTGCCGATCACCGCGTTCTGCGCCAGCGCGCCCGACGCCGCGAACAGCAGCGCACTGCCCATCGCCAGCTTGAAGGAGGTGGCAAACCTGAATTTATTTTTCATGTGTCAACAGTGCCGTCGGTTCCACGAGGGCAACGACCGGAATTGCAGCCGTTTTCTCGTCAATTCACCCGCTTGCAGTCGGTGCCGTGGAAACGAAGCACCAATGCAGGCGCGGACCAGGTGAGGCCCTATGGCAGGGATTGTGTGGAAAGGCCGCCGGTGTTTCGATCGGCCTTATGTCCTAACGCGCGCTCTCGACGCGCGACAGCATCATCCGAACGCCTTACCCGGCGAGCGCTCCGGCCAGATCGGCCTGCAGGTCGGCGATGGACTCGAGTCCGACGGCGATGCGGATCAGGCCCTCGGTGATCCCCGCGCGCTCGCGCGCCTCCGGCGTGAGCCGCCCGTGCGTGGTGGTGGCCGGATGCGTGATCGTCGTGCGGGTGTCGCCGAGGTTGCCGGTGATCGACATCACACTCGTGCCGTCGATCAGGCGCCACGCACGCGCACGCTGCTCCTGCGGCGTGGCGCCACCGAGTTCAAAGGCCAGCACCGCCCCGGGCAGCGACTGCTGGCGGGCCGCGAGCGCGGCCTGCGGATGAGACTTCAGTCCGGGGAAGTACACGCGCGCAACGCCCGGCTGCTGCTCGAGCCACTCGGCAAGCCGCTGCGCCGACGCGCTCTGCGCGCGCATCCGCACGGCCAGCGTCTCCAGTCCCTTGAGCAGGACCCATGCGTTGAAGGGCGACAGGCTCGGCCCGGTCGTGCGCAGCACCGGCAACACCTGTTCGCGGATCAGTGCGGCGGAGCCGAGGACCGCCCCGCCGACGACGCGGCCCTGGCCGTCCAGGTACTTCGTGCCTGAATGAACGACGGCGTCGACACCGAACTCGAGCGGTCGTTGCGCCACCGGCGTGCAGAAGCAGTTGTCCACCAGCGTGAGGGCGCCGATCTCGCGGCCCAGCGAGGCGAATGCCGCGAGGTCCACGACCTCCATCAGCGGGTTGGACGGCGTCTCGCAGAACATCAGGCGCGTACGCGGGGTAGCCGCCGCGCGCCATGGCGCGGGTTCGGTGGCGCGGACATACGTGACGTCGATCCCGAAACGCGAAAGGACGTTGGAGAACAGCTGAACCGTGGAGCCGAACACGTTCGCCGCGCAGATCACGTGGTCGCCCGCCTTCAGCGTGGCAAGGCAGGTCGCCATGATGGCGGCCATGCCCGAGGACGTCGCCAGGCAGTCCTCGGCGCCCTCGAGCGACGCGAGGCGTCGCTCGAACATGGTCACCGTCGGGTTGGTGAA
>JBIOZI010000296.1:0-18761 GCA_044871085.1 Steroidobacteraceae bacterium
GCTCGCAGGCGCAGACACGAAGACCACACCAACCACGAGGCGTGGGCGATTCCGTACGGAGACCTGATCACGCTGCTGCTGGCGTTCTTCGTGGTGATGTACGCGATCTCGTCGGTGAACGAAGGCAAGTTCCGTGTGTTGTCGGACTCGCTGAATGCGGCATTCCGCGGCGCGCCGAAGTCGCTCGATCCGGTGCAGGTCGGCGAGAAGCAGCGCGGCAGCGGCGCGGACATCGCGGTCTCGATCGTGCAGCAGGCGAACATCGAGGGCCAGCCGCGCCAGATGCTCGAGGCGGTGTCCATCGGGCAGGAAGACGGCAAGGGATTGGGCCCGTCGCGTCGAAAAGGCGTCGCCGAGAAGCCGGACGATGCCGAGATGCCGAACGAGCTCTCGAAGCTCGCGGACGAGGTCGAGAAGTCGCTGGCGTTGCTGGTCGACGCCGAGCTCGTGACGATACGCCGCCACTCGTTCTGGATCGAAGTCGAAATCCGCACGGACATCCTGTTTCCGAGTGGAGTTGCCACCATGTCACCCGCGGCGATCCCGGCGCTGCAGGCATTGGCGAAAGCGCTCGCGCCTTATCCGAATCCGATCCGGGTGGAAGGTCACACGGACAACGTGCCGATCAAGACGGTCATCTTCCCGTCGAATTGGGAGTTGTCATCGGCACGGGCCGCGACGGTCGTGCACCTGCTCGCGAACGGCGGTGTCGCGCCCAAGCGCCTGTCGGTCATCGGCTTGGGCGAGTGGCATCCGCTCAAGGCCAATGACACCGCGGACGGACGCAACGCGAATCGCCGGGTGTTGCTCGTCATCCTCTCCGGCTCCGCCGAGACGCCGGAGGGCGACGTCAGCGCGCCGGCCATTCCCAATTTGGATGGTGTGGATGGCTCCGCGCCGGGCGAGGGCGCCGCGCCCCAGCCCCTGGCGGTGCCGGGCGAATCCGCCGCGCCGCTGGCACCGGCGCCGGCTCCAGTGCCTTTGCCCACCGCCACCGCCACCGCCGCCACGACCTCGGGCACCACCTTGCCGCCGCGCGTGACGCCGGCCACAAACTAGTTGGACGCGCGCGCCGGCGGCGGTGCTGGCACGAATCCTGCTCCTCCTCTTTGCACCACCGCGACGTGACGGTGGTTTGACTACGAAGACGAGGAGAGATCGATGTCGCTCGCGAATCCCGATACCTGGTGGTTAGTCCTGCGCAGCCTGGTGCTGCTGGCCGCGTTCGGCGTGTTCGCACGGGCGCTGCTCGGCGCACGCCGCGATGCGGCGCTGCAATTCGCGCAGCTCACGCAGCAGCACGCGCACGCTCTGGCGGAGATCCGCCAGCTCTCGGCGCAGATCGGCGAGATCCAGGCGCAGGTGCACGACCTGTCACTGCCGTCACCGATGGTGATGCCGCGGCCGAGCGCGCCGCCGCCCCCGCCGGTCGCCAGCCTGCCGCCCCCGGCGCGTGGTTACGAGATGGCCATCCGGATGGCGCGCGGCGGCGCCAGCGTCGAGGAGATCGCCGCCGCCTGCGGAGTGCCGCGTGCGGAGGCCCGGCTGCTGCGCCAACTGCACGTGGGCGCCAACGCGGCTTGACATATCGCGCCGCGGAGCACGCGGGTCACATTCGACTTCGAAACGTTAAATAGTCGACGCGCGGTACCGATAACCATTGCATGGGTATGGATCAGGAGTCCGTGGCCGCCGCTCCGCGCGCGGTCGTGTCGGCTGCCAGTCGCGGCAGCGAGGCTGCGCGCCTGGTCGAATCCCTGACCATCGAGCTCGCCGGCGAGCAGCTCGACCTGCCGAGCTTTCCCGAAGTCGCGGTGCGCGTGCGCAAGGCGCTGACCAACGACCAGGTGGAAATCGACTTCGTCGTGCGCATCATCAGCGCCGAGCCGGCCCTGGCCGCGCGGCTGCTGCAACTCGCCAACTCCGCGGCGCTCAACTCGAGCGGTCGCCGCGTCACCGACCTGCGCACCGCCATCTCGCGCATCGGCTTCAACATGGCGCGCAGCGCGACGATCGCCTTCGCGATGTCGCAGCTGCGCCGCGCCGACGCCTACAAGGGTCTCGGGGATGCGCTCACGGAGCTGTGGCAGCGCAGCGCGCACGTCGCCGCCGTCAGCCACGTGGTCGCAAAGCGCTTCACGACGGTGAACGCCGACACCGCGCTGCTCGCCGGGCTGCTGCACGGCATCGGCCGGCTCTATCTACTGACGCGCGCCGCGCGCTTCCCGGCGCTGCTGGGTGATGCCGACGCGTACCAGCCCATCGTCGCCGAGTGGCACGCGCGCGTGGCGCAGGCGATCCTGCGCAACTGGGAGATGGCCGACGAGATCGTCGCCGCCGTCGCCGAGTGCGAGAACGTCCGGCGCGAGCACGAGGGTGCCACCGATCTCACCGACGTGATCGCGGTCGGCGGCGCGCTGGCGGCGATCGGCCCCGACCCCGCGGCCGGCGAGCTGCTGTTCCTGGGCATCCCTGCCGCGCGCCGCATGAAACTCGACGCCAAGGCGTGCGGCATCGCGCTCGCGGAATCGCACCAGGAAATCCACTCTCTCAGACAGGCACTAGGCACATGAGCGCTACCGACATCGCAACCACTTCAACGATCGAGACGCGCGCGATACCGAACACCGTCGTGTTCAGCTTCGTCAAGGCGCTGGCCGGCGAGCTGTCCGCGGGGCAGGTCGAGCTGCCGTCCGTGCCCGACATCGTGATCAAGCTGCAGCGCACGCTGTCCGACGACAACGTCACCAATGAAACCGTGGTGCGCGTGCTCGGCTCGGAGCCCATGCTCGCGGCGCGCCTCATGAACATGGCGAACTCCGCCGCGTTGAACACCTCGGGCCGCCTCATCGCCGACCTGCGCATGGCGGTGGCGCGCGTCGGCTTCAACATCGTGCGCTCGGCCGCGCTCAGCTTCGCGGTCGAGCAGCTCAAGAAGGTCGAGGAATTCCGGCACGTCGAGCCCGCGCTCGACACGCTGTGGAAGGAGAGCGTGCAGATCGCGGCGATGGCGCACGTGATCGCGCGGCGCTTCTCCTCGCTCAACGGCGACACCGCGCTGCTCGCCGGCCTCATGCACAACGTGGGCCGCATCTACATCCTGACGCGCGCCAGCAAGCATCCGAAGCTGTTCGCCGACCGCCTGACGTACGAGTCCATCGTGCGCGACTGGCACGCGAACGTCGCCAAGGCGCTGCTCGAGAACTGGAAGATCGCCGATGAGATCGTCGAGGCGGTCGGAAGCTACGAGGACATGGATCGCGAGCAGCGCGGGCCGGTGACGCTGACCGACGTGCTCGCGGTCGCGAAGCTGGTCGAGCGCAACCGCGACGGGCGCGAGCTCACGTCGCCCGACGACACGTTGATCAAAGGGCTGCGGCGGTTGCAGTTGAGCCTGCGCGACTGCACCTCGGTGCTCGACGAATCGGCGGAAGAGATCGCGGCGTTGAAGACCGCGTTGGGAGGGTAACGGAATGCCCGCGATGGCGTTGGGAACCACGACGATCGAAAACATCGTGGCGCATGATTCGGCGGCCCTCGAGAAGGATCTCTCCGGCGTCAAGCCCGACGCTTCGGTGTCCCTGCCCGGCGTGCCGCAGATCGTCACGCGGCTGCAGCAGATGCTCAGCGATCCGGAAGTCGGCATTCCGCAGCTCGTGTCGGTGATCAACTACGAGCCCGTGCTCGTGGGCCGAGTGCTGCAGATGGCGAATTCCGCGGCGCTGAATCCGGCGCGCAAGAAGGTCGTCGACGTGCGCCAGGCCGTGATGCGCGTGGGCTTCGACCTGCTGCGCTCGTCGTCTTTGGCGTACGCCATGCGGCAGCTGTCGCAGGCGCACCAGGTGAAGGACATCCGTCCGCATCTCGAGGCGCTGTGGGAGCGCAGTGCGTGGACCGCGGCCGTCTCGTTCGTCATCGCGCGCAAGTTCACGAAGGTGAATCGCGACCTGGCGTTCCTCGGCGGCCTCATGCACGGCGTCGGCAAGCTGTTCATCCTGACGCGCGCGGCGCATTTCCCGTTCGTGCTGCGCGATCGCACCAAGTACGGCGCCATCCTGCGCAAGTGGCACGCGCCGTTCGCCAGGAGCATCCTCTCGGGCTGGCGCGTCAACGAAGACGTGATCGAAGCCGTCGTGAACTACGAAAACCTCAATCGCGAAGTCATGGGCGACGAGCCCGATCTCACCGACATCCTGGCGACCAGCTACCTGGTGGTCGGCCACGCCGGCCGCATGACCGAGCTGTCGATGACCGTCGAGCGCATCGCGGCGTTCTCGCGCCTGCGCCTGAACCTGACGGCGGTGGAAGATACGCTGGAGCAGGCCAAGGAAGAAATCGAGGACCTGCGCCTCGCCATCCGCTAGCAAGGCGGTACCGGGAAGGGGCTCGCCGGGGTTGCCGCCGCGGGCGATTCGCGTTGTACTGCGCCGTCCATTCTCCGCGCACTGACACGAACGACATGAAAACGGCCGCCGCCTGCGTCTTGGCCATGGTTGCCGCAGTGCTCGCCGCATGCGCCCGGCAGGATGCGCAGTCGCTGCCGCGACTGACTCCCAAGGTGTTCGAGCTCGCATTTCAAGGCGGCACCATCCCGCGCGGGGACGGAAAGCAGCTGAAGTTCGAGCCGGAGCCGCTGGGAAAGCTCCGGTGTCCCACCGGACGCATCGGCGCCATCGAGCCATTCATGACGCGCGATCTGCGGCCATTCACGGTCTCGGTGCCGCCGGGGGAGTACCGCGTCTCGGTTGCGATCGCGGAAGACATTCCGGGAGACCGGCGCATCGCCTTCGCCAAGATCACGTTCGGGTCCAGCCAGCCGGCGTACTGGCAACTGGCGATACCGGAGGGATTCGACGTCGCGAAGCTCGAGCCGGGCCAGGTCGTCGGGTATCCGGTAGATGGGGGCATCGGCAGCTTCATGGACGAGCAGACGGCTGAGTCTCTCGATACCGAAGTGGAGAAGGTGGCGTTCAACGCGCAGCTCGAGCAGCAGTTTGCCGACCAGCCTTTGAAAGCAATGATTGCCGCGGGCTCGGGCAACGTGGCGGTGTTCTCGACCGGAATTGGAGACGGACGCTACGCCTCGTACTTTGGCTTCGATGAAAACGGCGTACCGGTGGCGCTCGTCACGGATTTCGAGATGGTGGAGTGGTGACGATTCCCACCCTGGCGCCAGCGCGCCGATGGCGGCGCAGTAAGGCCCTTCCCCCACGGCACTCCGCCGCCACATACTCCGGGCGGTTCGAACCATATATATAGAGTGCCCATGACCCCCGAAAACGTTCGCACGGCGGCCGACGCGCGCCAGATCGTCGAGGAACGCAAGCTCGATCACGTCAAGGTGGGGGTCTTCGACAACGACGGCATCCTGCGTGGCAAATACATGGGCCGCGACAAGTTCTTCTCCGCGCTCGACAAGGGTTTCGGCTTCTGCGACGTCGTGCTCGGCTGGGACTCGAACGACCAGCTCTACGACAACGTGAAGTACACGGGCTGGCACACGGCGTATCCGGACGCGCCCGTGCGCGTGGTGCCCGAGACCTGTCGCAGCATCCCGTTCGAAGGCGACATGGTCATGTTCCTGGGCGAATTCTCCGAGCAGGCCGAGGCGGTGTGCCCGCGCGCCACCTTGCGCCGCGTGCTGAAGAAGGCGGGGGACATGGGCTACCAGGCCATTGCCGCCACCGAGTTCGAGTTCTTCATGTTCAAGGAGACGCCGGAATCCATCCGCGAGAAGGGGTTCCGCGGGCTAACTACCATGACGCCGGGGTTCTTCGGCTACTCGGTGCTGCGCTCGAGCGTGCATTCGGAGTTCTACCACCAGCTGCTGAAGCTGTGCGCGGACATGCGCATACCCATCGAGGGCCTGCACACCGAGACCGGCCCCGGCGTGCTCGAGGCCGCCATCCAGTACTGCGACGCGCTCGAGGCCGCCGACCGCGGCGCGCTGTTCAAGACCTTCACCAAGATCCTGGCGCAGCGCAACGGCCTCATGGCCACGTTCATGGCGAAGTGGTCGAAGGACTGGCCGGGCCAGAGCGGCCACATCCATACGTCGTTGAAGCGCGCCGCGGACGACAAGCCGGTATTCCACGACCCCGCCAAGCCGCACACGATGTCCGACGAGATGCGCTGGTACGTCGGCGGCCAGCAGCGCCTCATGCCCGAGTTGTTAGCCATGGTGGCCTGCACGGTGAACAGCTACTCGCGGCTCATCCCCGGCTTCTGGGCGCCGACCTCGGCCACCTGGGGCGTCGAAAACCGCACCACGGCGCTGCGCGTCATCCAGGGCGGGCCGCATTCGCAGCGCGTCGAATACCGCATCGCCGCGGCGGACATCAACCCGTATCTCGGCATCGCCGTGGCGCTGGGCTCGGGCCTCTACGGCATCGAGCACCGGATCGAGCCGGACCCCATGGTCGAGGGCAATGCCTACGACAAGACGTTCCCGCAGGAGCGCTCGCTGCCCCGCACGCTCACCGAGGCGTCGGAATGGCTGGCGAAGTCCGAGGCGGGGCGCGAGTTGTTTGGCGACGCGTTCGTCGAGCACTTCGCCGCGAGCCGCGAATGGGAGGATCGCGAGTTCCGCAGGGCGATAACCGACTGGGAACTCGCGCGTTACTTCGAAATCATTTAGCGTCAGCCACCCCATGGTGACCCTCGCCGGCAATCTCCAGAAAACTATCAGTCCCGTGGACGGGCGCGTGTACGTCGAGCGCGAGCTCGCCACGCAGGCGCAGATCAACGAGATGCTGCGCTCCGCGCGCCATGCGCAGGCCGCCTGGCGCACCGTTTCGCTGAGCGATCGGGCGGCCGTGCTCAGCCGTTTCTGCGATGAGTTCGAGGCGCGTCGCGAACAGATCTCCGAGGAGCTCACCTGGCAGATGGGCCGTCCTGCGCGCTACGCGCCCAACGAGGTGCGCGGCACGCTGGAGCGCGCGCGTCACATGATCGCCATCGCGCCCGCGGCGTTGAACGACGTGTCGACGCCGCCGAAGGAGGGCTTGCGCCGGTTCATCCGGCGCGAGCCCATCGGCGTGGTGTTCACGGTCGCGGCGTGGAACTACCCGTACCTCATCGCCGTGAACAGCGTCGTGCCGGCACTCATGGCGGGCAATGCCGTCATCCTCAAGCATTCCGCGCAGACGCCGCTGTGCGCGGAGCGCTTCGCCGAGTGCCTCGAGTCCGCGGGCCTGCCCAAGGGCGTGTTCCAGGTGGTCCATGCCTCGCACGAGGATACGGACCGCATCGTCCGCGATCCGCGCATCGATTTCGTCGCCTTCACCGGCTCGGTGGCCGGCGGGCACGCCGTGCAGCGCGCGGCATCCTCGCGATTCATCGGCACCGGCCTCGAGCTCGGCGGCTGCGACCCGGTGTACGTGCGCCACGATGCCAATCTCGCGCACGCCGTCGAGAACATCGTCGACGGTGCCTACTTCAATTCCGGGCAGTCCTGCTGCGGCCTGCAGCGCGTCTACGTGCACGCCGAAGTGTACGACCGGTTCACCGAAGGGTTCGTCGAGCTCACGCGCAAGTACGAGCTCGGCAATCCGTTCGAGCAGCCCACGACGCTCGGGCCGCTGGTGCGCACGGCCGCCGCCGAGGCGGTACGCGCGCAGATTGCCGCGTCCATTTCCGCCGGCGCCAGGCCGGCCATCTCCGAGTCCGCGTTCGCGAAGAGCTTGGCCGGCACTCCGTATCTCGCTCCGCAGGTGTTGTTGGGCGTCGACCATCGCATGCCGGTGATGCGCGAGGAGATCTTCGGGCCCGTGGCCGGCATCATGAAGGTGGGCTCGGACGACGAGGCCGTCGACCTCATGAACGACAGCGACTTCGGCCTCACGGCCGCCATCTGGACCGAAGATGCCGACGCCGCGCTCGAGCTCGGGCAACGCGTGGACACCGGCACGTGGTTCATGAACCGCTGCGACTACCTCGACCCCGCGCTGGCCTGGGTGGGTGTCAAGGACTCGGGGCGCGGCTGCACATTGTCGGTGGTCGGGTACGAGCATCTCACCCGGCCGAAATCCTTCCACATGAGAGTGAAAACATGAGTGTCGTGATGAAGGCGAGCTGGAACTACCCGACGCGCGTGTGGGCCGGGCCCGGGCGCATCGCCGAGCTGCCGCGTGCCTGCCAGACCCTCGGCATCGTGCGGCCGCTCATCGTCACGGACCTGGGTCTCAAGGACTCGCCGATGATCCGCAACGCGCTCGGCCTGGTGCCCATGGCCAAACTATTCGCCGACGTGCGCGGCAACCCCGTAGGTGCGAACGTGGAAGCCGGACTCGCGGCCTACCACGCCGGGGCGCATGACGGCGTCGTGGCCATCGGCGGCGGCTCGGCGCTCGATGCCGGCAAGGTGGTCGCCTTCATGTCCGGCCAGAACCGCCCGGTGTGGGACTTCGAAGACGTGGGCGACTGGTGGAAGCGCGCGGACGTGAAGGGCATCGCGCCCATAGTTGCCGTGCCGACCACGGCCGGAACCGGCAGTGAGGTCGGGCGCGCCGGCGTCATCCTCAACGAGGAAACGCACCAGAAGAAGATCATCTTCCATCCGCAGATGATGCCGGGCGTCGTCATCTCCGACCCCGAGCTCACGGTGGGCCTGCCGGCCAAGATCACCGCAGCCACCGGCTTCGACGCGTTCGTGCACTGCTTCGAGGCGTTCTGCGTGCCGTCGTTCCACCCGATGGCCGACGGCATCGCGCTCGAGGGCATGCGTCTCATCAAGATCTATCTACCGCGCGCGTGCAAGAACGGCGGCGATCTCGAAGCGCGCTCGCGCATGCTGGCGGCCGCCAGCATGGGCGCCGCGGCCTTCCAGAAAGGCCTGGGCGGCGTGCACGCCATCGCGCATCCGGTGGGCTCGTTCTTCGACACCCATCACGGGCTCACGAACGTGGTCATCCTGCCGTACATCATCGTGCACAACCGAGAGGCCATCGCGGAGCGCATGAAGATCATCGCGCGGGTGCTCGAGCTGCCGAAGCAGGGCGTCGACGGCGTGCTCGACTGGGTGCTGGGCTTTCGCAAGGAGCTGGGCATTCCGCCCACGCTGGGCGACATCGGCGTCACCCTGAAGAACCCCGACCAGATCGCGCACGAGGCGTCCATCGATCCGTGCGCGGCGGGCAACCCCGTGCCCGTCGATGCGGCCACGCTGGGGCGCATCTTCCGCTCCGCGGTGAAGGGCGATCTGTCGCTCAAGAGCTGAGCGCGTGGCTGCCCGCAAACCGTTCCTGGAGTCGCTCGGCGTCATGCTGCTGGCGCTCGGGGTAGTGGGCACGGTGTTCGGCTTGATCGGCCAGCTCGTCGTTTCGGGCGGGCGGCAGCTGCCCCTCAGGGCGGAAGCGGGACTCGTCCTCGCCGCCGGCGTCGCGCTCCTGGTGCTCGGCGCGGGCATGCGTGGTTTCGCCAGGGCGCGGCGCAGGAAGGGCTCATGATCCGCATCCTCGTCATCGACGGCAACGAGGCCGCGACGCGCGCCCGGCACGTAGCGGTCGGTGGCACGTCGTCGGGCGAGGGATACGCGGCGACGCTGCAGCGGCTGGAGAAGCACCTGCAATGCGACATCGTCCGCCCCGCGGACGAGCCGCCCAAACTACCCGACGGGGTCGCGCTCGCGGATTACGACGGCGCGGTCATCACCGGCTCGGCGCTCAACATCTATTCGCGCGAGGCCGGAGTCGAGCGGCAGGTAGACCTCGCGAAGGCGGTGTTCGCGGCGGGCGTGCCGTGCTTCGGCAGTTGCTGGGGCCTGCAGGTGGGCGTGACCGCCGCGGGCGGCAGCGTGGTGCGCAATCCGCGCGGGCGCGAGTTCGGCTTCGGCCGGCGCATCACGTTGACCGAGGTCGGTCGCGATCACGCGATGTTCCAGGGCAAGCCCGAAGTGTTCGAGGCCTGCACCGTGCACGTGGACACCGTGGAGTCGCTGCCGGCGAATGCCACGCCGCTGGCGCACAACGACATGGGCCTGCAGGCCGCGGAGATCAGGATCAAGGGCGGCGGCACGTTCTGGGGCGTGCAGTACCACCCGGAGTACAGCTGCGCGGAGATCGCCGCGATGGCGCGCCGCTACGCCGACGTGCTGATCCGCGACGGTCTCGTGAAAGACCAGCAAGAGCTCGACGCGCTGGCCGCGGATCTGGTCGCGCTCCATGAGCATCCGGACGATGCGCGCCTGGCGTGGCGGTTCGGCGTCGGCCCGGCCATCACCGACGTGTCGATCCGCCTGGTGGAATTGCGCAACTGGCTCGACAGGCAGGTGTTGAAGTAGCGGCCGATCCTGGACGGGTCCCATGCGGCGGTTCGCCATTCTCGCGTTGATCAGCTCCGCTGCGACCACCGGCTGCGTGTCCACGCTGCTGGCGCACAAGGTCGTCGCGCCGCCCAACGAGAGTGGCATCGCCGCGCTGTTCTCGGATTCGCCCATCGTCGCGCATGCGCCGGAGGTCTTTGCCGCCGAGTGGCGCGTGCCGGTGGGCCGGCCGCGCGCGGAGCTGTCGGTGGCGGCCGTCGAGCCCGGCAACTACGACTTTCACTACGACCTGCGGCTGTCGTACCCGGCGGGCGCCGCTGCGCACATCGATCACCTCGAGGCGTCCTGGCAGCCGGCGGCGCGGCGCGTGCCCTGGCAGGGCACCCCGCGCGGCACCGTCGTGCTGCTGCACGGCTATCTACAGGACAAGCGCTTCGTGACGCCGTGGGCCATCGCGCTGGCCGAGGCGGGCTACCGCTGCGCCGTCGTCGACCTGCGCGGCCACGGCCGGTCGACCGGTGCGCACATCTCGTTCGGCGCGTTCGAGGCGCGCGACGTGTCCGCGGTCATCGACGTGCTCGGCTGGCGCGGCTGGGACGTGGCGCGCGTCGGCGTGTTCGGCGTGTCCTACGGGGCGTCCGTGGCGCTGCTGGCCGCGGGGCAGGATCCGCGCATCGCGGCGGTGGTGGCCTTCGAGCCGTTCTCGTCGGCCGAGCGTGCGGTGCCGGAGCTGATGCGCGCGGCCTTCGCCGAGGAGGCGCGCGGCATCTCCGATGCGCAGTTCGCCGCCGCCCACGTGAAGGAGGCGCGCATCGCCGGATTCGACTGGCGCGACGCCGACATCCCGGCCGCGCTGGCGCGCACCACGGCCCCGGTGCTGTTCCTGCACGGCGAGGCCGATGCCTGGCTGTCGCCCGACCACAGCCGTGCGCTGGTGCGCGTCGCCCCGCCGGGCAGCGAGCTGGCGTTGATGCCGGGAGACGATCATGTGTCGCTGCCGTTGCAGATCGAGCCGTTCCGCGACCGCGTGACCGCCTGGTTCGGGCGGCTGTCATCGCCCTGACACGAGACCGTGGCTAACTACAGGCCGGACACGGAGACCGCTCTTGCGAATCATGCTCGTGACCGACGCCTGGGAACCCCAGGTCAACGGCGTCGTGCGCACCCTGAAGACCACGGCCCGGGAGCTCACCGCGATGGGCCACGAAGTCCGTTTCCTCACGCCGCTGGAATTCCGCACGCTGCCGTGCCCGACGTATCCCGAGATCCGGCTGTCGCTGTTTCCGGGCGGCGGCGTGCAGCGCCGCGTCCGGGAGTTCGACCCGGACGTGCTGCACATCGCCACCGAAGGCCCGCTCGGCATGGCGGCGCGGCGCTTCGCGCTGCGCCACGATTTCCCGTTCACCACGGCGTACCACACACGCTTTCCGGAGTACGTGCACGCGCGCCTGCGGCTGCCGTTGAGCTGGTCCTACGCCTGGCTGCGACGTTTCCACCGGCCGTCGCGCGGCGTCATGGCGCCCACGCAGGTGGTGGTCGACGATCTCGTGGCGCAGGGGTTCACGAACGTGAAGCTCTGGTCGCGCGGCGTGGATGCCGACATCTTCCACCCGCAGGAGAGCCGGCGTCTCGACAGCGAGCCGCCGATCTTCCTGTACGTCGGCCGCGTCGCCGTGGAGAAGAACGTCGAAGCCTTCTGCGAGCTCGACCTTCCCGGGTCGAAGTGGGTGGTGGGGGATGGCCCGGCGCTCGAGCGCATCCGCGCGCGCTTTCCGCGGGTGAACTACCTGGGCGTGCTCGACCGCGAAGATCTCGCGCGGGTGTATGCCGCGGCCACCGTGTTCGTCTTCCCGAGCAGGACCGATACCTTCGGTCTCGTGTTGTTAGAGGCCATGGCCTGCGGCCTGCCCGTGGCGGCGTATCCGGTCACCGGCCCGCGTGACGTCATCGGCGACTCCAAGGCCGGCGTGCTGCACGAGGATCTGCGCGTCGCCTGTCTCGAAGCGCTGAAATTGCGGCGCGAGGACGCGCTGGCGCGCGCGCGGCTGTTCACCTGGCGGGCCGCGACCGAGCAGTTCTTCGGCCATCTGCATCCGCGCAAGCGCGCGGCCGGCGTACCCGTCTTCGCCTGATTTCATAGGGCAAACAATCAGTTGCGGCTGCTGCACTGATTCCGTGCCCGCGCGGCCCCTCGCGCGCGGCTTGCCGTCTGCGTGAGGGCCGGGCCTATACTCGGCCGACAACCGGGGCGGGTGCAGGGAACCGCCCCGAAAAAGGGGACAGATCTATTTTTCTGGTCCCCCAGAGCTAACAAACAAAAACAACGGGGCAGCGCATGAACGAGCAGGCAACGTCTGGTGGCGTGAGCTACAAGCAGGTCGGCACCGACTATTTCGAGAAGCGCGGGCTGAAGCGCTACGCGAAGGTGTGGTCGCTGTGGGCGCTGGGTGTCGGCGCGGTGATCTCGGGTCACTATTCCGGCTGGAATTTCGGTCTCGCGAACGGCTTCGGCTCGATGCTGGTCGCGCTGCTGATCATCGCGGTGATGTACTGGGGTCTCATCTTCAGCCTAGCCGAGATGTCTCCGGCGCTGCCGCACACCGGCGCGGCATATTCCTTTGCGCGCAGCGCGATGGGCCCCTGGGGCGGCATGTTCACCGGGCTCGCGGAGAGCATCGAGTACATCCTCACTCCCGCGGTCATCGTGTTCTTCATCGGCAGTTATCTCGGGACGATCTTCGGGACGCCCGAGGCCTGGCAACCGGCGTGGTGGGCGGGCGCCTATCTGCTGTTCCTGCTGCTGAATCTCTTCGGTGTCGAGCTGTCGTTCCGGGTGTCGGTGTTCGTGACACTGGGCGCGCTCGCGATCCTGGCTATCTACTGGGTCAGCGCCATCCCGGCCATCGACTTCAGCCATTGGGCGCTCAACATCGCCGCCGGGGCCGACGGCAAGCCGGTGGAGCTGCCGGACGGCGGCGGCTCGTGGTTCCCGTTCGGCTGGAAGGGCGTTCTGGCGACGCTGCCGTTCGCGGTGTGGCTGTTCCTGGCCATCGAGCAGCTGCCGCTCGCCGCCGAGGAATCCGCAGATCCGAAGAAGGACATGCCGAAGGGACTCATCCTCGGCATGACGACGCTGATGATCTCGGCGCTGCTCATCACGTTCCTGAATGCCAGCGTGGGGGCGCCGGACAAGATGCACGGAGCGTTCTCACTGGCGACGTCCGGCGAGCCGCTGCTCGACGGCTTCCGCGTGCTGTACGGCTCGGGTGCGGCGAAGACGCTGGCATTCCTCGCGGTCATCGGTTTGATCGCGAGCTTCCATACCATCATCTACGCCTATGGCCGGCAGATCTATTCGCTGGCGCGCGCGGGCTACTACCTGCCGTTCATGTCGCTCACGAACGCCAAGAAGGTGCCGCACATGGCGCTGTATGCCGGCACTCTGCTCGGCTTCGCGACCATGCTCGTCGTCTGGTATGTGGCGCCGGCTGACAAGCGCGGCGCCGTCATCGGCGGCACGCTGCTCAACATGGCGGTGTTCGGCGCGATGATCTCCTACGCGATGCAGGGCCTGTCGTTCATCGTCCTGCGCAACAAGATGCCCAACATCGTGCGGCCGTATCGCAGCCCGGTGGGCGTCGCGGGCGCGTTCGTGACGATCGTCATCGCGCTGGTGACGCTGTACTACCAGTTGCAGGATCCGGTGTATCGAATCGGCGTATATGCAACCGCCGGGTTCTACGTGCTCGGCATCCTGTACTTCGCCCTGTACGGCCGCAACCAGCTCATCCTCTCGCCCGAGGAGGAGTTCGCGATGAGCAAGGGAGAGAAGGGGCACGCATAGCCACAGTGTTGAGGGGGGCGACGCGCTGACGCGCGTCGAACCAGGAGGACCGGGGGCGCGTCGCGCAAGTGGCGCGCCCTCGTTTTGAGGGGCGGCAGCCGACGCGCGCGGCTCAGGGAGCGGCGGGAACCAGCGTGGGTTGCGGACGGTTCTTCGGCCCCAGCCGCCCGACTATGGGTAGTTTGATCGACAGGCTCTTCGGATCCACGCCGAAATTGAGTCCGAGCACATTGACCTCGAGGCCTTCCTCGACCCCGGCCGCGACGCCGACCACGCCGAACAGGCTCGCCTGGCCGCCGGTGCCGCTCGGCGTCCTGCCCACCGATCTCCAGCCCAGGTAATCCTTGCCGATGGCCGTGGGCGGCAGGTCCACGCGCAGCTCCGGCACCCGGCGCAGCACGAAGGCGGTGAAGGTGTTGGAATTCGGGCCCGGCCACACGTGGTAGGTGCCCGGGTACGGGTATTCCTTCACCGCGGCCTCGATGCGCCGGATGATCTCGTCGACACCCGGCCCGCGGATGTCGCCTAACAACTCGGGCTCGTTGCCGTACCAGTAGCCGTCGGCGGGGCGGTTGCGGGTGACCAGGGCCGTGCCCGTCCGTTTCAGGCGCCAGCCCATGACCTCATGCACCGTGAACTCGCCGGCATTCGACGGCTTCACCGCGATCCAGGTGTGCACGCCGAACCAGCCGCGCCAGCTCACGGCGCGCGCCGAGTACACCTGCACCACGGCTTCGGGCGTGCTGGCGGGGTCGGGCGCGAGCCCGGCGGGTGCGCGCGAGGCGCTGCGCCAGTCGCTGGCGGCGAGCTGGCCGCTGAAACCTAGATAGAGCAGAGCGAGCGGGACGTAGGCGACGATCGCGCCGACGCCGATCTTGAGCTTTTTTGCAACGGGCATGCGGAAGGGACACTAGCAGACGGCCGGGGTTCCCGCGCCGCTCCACTGCGAATCAGCGCACATCCTGCGCGCGTCGCGATTGCCGCGGCCGCCGGCCTCCGAGTAGCTTGTCGTCCTCACACCCCGCACGGAGCCGCGACGTGAAGCACGCATTCCCATGGTTGGCGTCGACCCTGGCCGTCCTCGTGGCGGCCGCGCCCGCACAGGCCAAGGATCCGGTGGCCGCCATCGATGCGCCGGTCCCGGCGCTGAAGGATGGCCGCAGGATCTCGATCGCCGAGGTGGAGAAGTCGATCCTCACCGCCTGCCAGAGGCGCAGGTTCATCTGCATGGTGGTTTCGCCGGGGCTCATCTCCGGGCGCTACGTGCACAACGCGAGCTACCTGGCCGAGGTGACCATCCCGTATTCGGAGCAGGCGTATTCGATCCGCTACAAGGACAGCGTCGGCATGGGCTACAACGCCGCGAAGAACAAGATCAAGGACGACTACAACGTCTGGGTGAAGGCGCTCTCCGAGCACATCACCGGGCACCTCGAGAACGCGTTGAAGGCGCTCAAGAACGAGGCGAAGGCCGGCGCCTGAGGCCCGGCACCGGCCTTCCGGGTTGCCTCAATACTTGATCGAGCAGCCGTACGGCTCGGACGTGGCCTTGGTCACGGGCTTGCCGGCCATCGCCTCGTCGAGCGCCGCGGTCACGTAGTTAGTCGCGGACTTCACGTCTTCCTTGCGCGCGGTGGCCTTGCTGTCGATGGCGCCGGCGTAGACCAGCTTGCCCTGCGGGTCGATGACGTACATGTGCGGCGTGGTACGCGCGCCGAAGGCATGCCCCACTTTGCCGTCGTCGTCCATGAGCGTGGCGGTGGGTTTCGCGCCTTGCTCCTTGAGCCAGGCCGTGAGCTCGGCGGGCTTCTTGTAGTCGCCGGCGTCGGGCGAGGTCGAGCTGACCGTGAGCCACACGGCACCCTTGGCCGTCGCGGCGGTCTGGGTCGACTGCATGTTCGAGGTGTCGTAGTGCTTGCGCACGAACGGACAGCCGGGGTTCACCCACTCGAGCACGACGAACTTGCCCTTGTACGCGGCCAGCGACTGTTCCTTGCCGGCGGCGTCCTTCACCTTGAACTCCGGCGCGGCCTGGCCGACCGAAGCCGAGGCGTGCACCAGTGCGGCGGCCAGCAGGCCGGCGACGGCGAGTATGGAAGCGGAACGTTTCATGATCACTCCTTTTCGACCCGGGTGGACAGGACCGCCGCGCGTACTTCCTCGACCGAGGGCAGCTCGCTCAGCAGGCGTGGCGCTCGTGCGCCATCATAAAAGACATACGCGGGGACGCCACTGCGTCCGAGACGCGCGAGCTCCGCCGCGATGGCGGCGTCGCGCGAAGTCCAGTCGGCGCGCAGCAGCGCCACCTGCCGCATCGCGAATGCCTCGAGCACGCGCGCGTCCGCGAGTGTAGTGCGCTTGTTGTACTGGCACGTGACACACCAGGCGGCGGTGAAATCCACGAACACCCGGCCCCCCGCGCCGCGCAATTGCGCGACCTTGCCGGCCGACCAGGGTTGCCAGCCGTGGCCTACATCCGCGCCGGCACGGGTATCCGGCGCGGCGGGCCGCCACGATGGCGCGGCCCATGCGAACGCGGCACCGACCATCGCCAGCAGCGCCAGGGTGTGGAGCGCGCGCGGCAGCGCGGCGACCGGGCGCCGTATCCACCACCACGCGGCCAGCGCCAGCACCAGCAGCGCCACCAGCAAGGTGGCGGCGCCATCGACACCCGCCTGGTGGCCCAGCACCCACACCAGCCAGATGACGGTGGCGAACATGGGGAATGCCAGCGCGTTGCGGAAGGTTTCCATCCAGCGGCCGGGGCGGGGCAATGCCCGCGCGAGCGCCGGCACCGCGCTGGCGAGTAGATAGGGTGCCGCCACGCCGAGACCGAGCGCGGCGAACACCGCGAGCGCCTGCGCCGCCGGCCAGGTGAGCGCCGCGCCGAGCGCGGCCCCCATGAACGGCGCGGTGCACGGCGAGGCCACGGCCGCCGCGAGCACGCCCGTGAGGAACGAATCGAGCAGCGGACCGCGCGCGCGCAGCGAGGCGATGGAAGACGGCAGCAGCGAGCCGACCTCGAAGGCGCCGGCGAGATTGAGCCCGATCAGCGTGAACAACGCGGCCAGCGCGACGATGACGCCCGGCGCCTGCAGCTGGAACCCCCAGCCTAGCTGCTCGCCCGCGCTGCGTGCCGCGATGAGCACGGCGGCCAGCGCGAGAAACGACAGCACGACGCCGGCCGCATAGGCGAGCGCGCTCCTCATCCGCTCGCGCGCGCCACCCTGGTGCTGCGCCAGCGCGAGCACCTTGAGCGACAGCACCGGGAACACGCAGGGCATCAGATTGAGGATGACGCCGCCGAGCAAGGCGAACGCCAGTGCGGCGAGGAAGCCGGTCGGCGCGGAGGCCAGCGCTTTTTCCGCCACCACCGCGGACGAGACGATCTGGTCGAGCGGTGCCGCCGCGGCCGCCACGGTGGACTCCGCCGGCCAGCCGGACACGCCGAAGTCGACCCGCAGCTCGATGCCGTCGCCGAACGCCAGCACGAAGGGCATGCGCGCCGGACTCGCGCTGCGCTGCGCCGAAAGGGGCCACGTGGCGCGCCAGGTGTCGCCCTGCCAGCGCTGTGTGACCGGCGCGGGGTTGTCGACCACGCCGGCCAGCTCGGGGAAGACCTCCGCACTGCGTCCCTGCACAGTGCCCGGCAAACCCTGGGCGACCAGTTCCAGCGCGCCGTTCAGCACGTATGCGCGGGCGATGGTGACGTGGGCGTCTTCGGGATGCGCGGCGAACGCGGCGTGGAAGGCATCGCGGTGCGCGACGCTGGGCCGGGACACGGGCACAGCGAGCGTGAACGTGCCCGACTGCGGAATGCATTCGATCTTGCACACCAGCCAGTCGGCTTCGAGCGTCACCCGCATCGAGTCGCCGGCCGGCGGCGCGTCGAGGTGCAGGGGCACCGGCAACACCACCGTGCCCTCGTAGCCGAAGTTGAGCAGCGGACCAATCGGCAGCTTCTTCGGCGTGGGCCACTCGATGTCGCCGACGCGTACCCCCGCGGGGAGCTTCCAGCTGAGCGAGGTCGGCAGGCCGGAGTCGCCGGCGTTCTTCCAGTAGGTGTGCCAGTGTGGAATGTGCTCGAGCTTCAGGCCGAGCCAGGCCGGCTGATCCGGCGCCAGTCCGGGTGCATGCGCCACGAGCTCGGCGCGCACCTGCTCGGTCTGCACGACGGCGCCCGCCGCGAAGACCGGGCCTGCCGACAGCACGAAGAGCTGGAACCATGCGCGTATCGACGACATCGCGCCCATCAGACCCGCCCGTCGCGTTCCTAGCAAGAGCCAAACGGGTATGGCCACCGGGCCATTGCGATATTCTGCCGCGATGCCAGCCACCGATCTCGCCGCCCTGCGCATCGAAACCCCGCGTCTCATCCTGCGTGCGCCGCGTCTCGAGGACTTCGACGCCTGGGCCGAGTTCCAGGCCGACGAGACCGGCACGAAGTTCATCGGCGGCGTGCAGCCGCGCGCCGTCGCGTGGCGCACGTTCATGTGCATGTGCGGGGCGTGGAGCATGACCGGCATCGCCATGTTCTCGGTCATCGAGAAATCCTCCGGCCGGTGGATCGGCCGGCTGGGCCCATGGCAGCCGGAAGGCTGGCCGGGCACCGAAGTGGGTTGGGGCATCGCGCGGGCGCACTGGGGCCGGGGCTAC
>JBIOZI010000297.1:0-6769 GCA_044871085.1 Steroidobacteraceae bacterium
AGCTGGCTGCTGCGCGCGCAGCGCCGCCAGTCGCCCGGCAGCGAGCAGCCGGGCGCCGGCCTGCTGCCCGAGGAATGGCTCGACCACGACATGGTGGCCGCGGCCGTGCGCGGCGTCGGGCGCAGCCGCGGCTCCTGGCTGCTCAAGTACGGACCCATCGAGGGCTATCTACCGCTGCGCGAGACGCTGTCCACCCGGCTGGCGCAGGCGGGCGTCGAGGTGCTGCCGGAGCAGATCGTCACGACGGCCGGCGCCACCGAGGCCATGGACATCGTGGCGCGGCGCTTCCTCGCGCCGGGCGATCTCGTGTTCGTCGAAGACCCGGCCTGGTTCGTGATGTTCGCGCGCTTCGCGGCCTTCGGCGCGCGCATCGTCGGCGTGCCGCGCAACGCCGACGGCCCGGATCTCGCCGCGCTCGAGAGCCTGCTCCGGCGCGAGAAGCCGAAGCTGTTCATCATGAGCTCCGTGCTGCACAACCCCACGGGCTCGAGCGTCACGGCGGCGAACGCCGCGCGCCTGCTGGAGCTGGCCGGCCAGTACGGGTTCATGATCCTCGAGGACGACATCTACGGCGACCTGCACGGCCGGCATGCGCTGCGGCTCGCGAGCCTCGACGACGGCCGCCGCGTCGTCTACGTCGGCGGCTTCTCGAAGACGCTGGCCGCGAACCTGCGCGTGGGCTTCGTCGCGGCGCACCCGGCGCTGGCGCGCGAGCTGCGTGACATCAAGGCGCTCACCGGCCTCGCCTCCTCGGAGCTGTGCGAGCGCGTGGTGGCGCGCATCGTCGTCGAGCGGAGCTACGAACGCATGCTCGAGCGCGTGCGCGCGAAGCTCGACGATTGCCGCGGCCGCACCGCCGAGGCGCTGCTGCGCATGGGCGCGAAGGTGGCCGGCCCGCCGGGCGGCGGCATGTACCTGTGGGCGGACTTCGGCCGCGACACCAACGAGCTCGCGGCCGCCGGCAGCCGCGAGGGCATCCTGCTCGCGCCCGGGAGCCTCTTCTCGCCGACGCAGCTGCCGAGCACGTGGATGCGCGTGGCCGCGGCCACCTGCCTCAACGACGTGGCGATGCGGTTCCTGCAGCGCGCGATGCAGCGTTAGGAGCCTGCCAGCTTCGTGCGGCGGCGCCTGCCTCAATTTGGCGCCGCGCCCCACCGGCTGGCGTGCGCGCACGTTCATCCGGACCGGGCGCGGAGTCGCGCCCGGATATGGCGCTACAATAGCCGCCGAACCGTGCTCCCACCCCGGGAGGCACGCAAGAATAAAAGGGGTTCGCCATGTCTCATACATCCGCGAAGCGGTCTCTGTTAGTCCTGTCCGCGAGCGCGCTATTGACCATCGCCTGCTCGAAGAAGGAGGAGACGCCGCCTCCGCCAGCCGCGCCGTCCACCGCGCTCGAGGGCGCGCTCGACATCGTCGCGTGGCCGGGCTACGTCGAACGCGGGGAGAACGACAAGGCGTACGACTGGGTGTCCGCGTTCGAGGGTCAGACGGGCTGCAAGGTGACGGTGAAGACCGCGGCCACCTCCGACGAAATGGTGTCCCTGATGGCCTCCGGCGGCAGCGCGGCCATGTCCGGTGACGGCACGTGGCCGCCGGCCGGCAACGCGCCCTACGACCTGGTCACCGCCTCCGGCGACGCGTCGCTGCGCCTGATCCGCGGCGGCAGCGTGCAGCCGGTCGACGTCGCCCGCGTACCTAGCTACTCGACCATCGACGCGCGCCTGCAGGAGGCGCCGTGGCACTTCGTCGACGGCAAGCACTACGGTGTGCCCTACCAGTGGGGCCCGAACGTGCTCATGTACCGGACCGACGTCTTCAAGACCGCGCCGACCTCGTGGTCGGTGGTGTTCGAGCCGCAGAAGCTGCCCGACGGCAAGCCCAACAAGGGCCGCGTGCAGGCCTACGACGGTTCCATCTACATCGCCGACGCGGCGCTGTACCTCATGACCAAGAAACCTGAGCTCGGCATCAAGGACCCGTACGAGCTCAACGAGCCGCAGTACTCCGCCGCGCTGGAGCTGCTGCGCGGGCAGCGCCAGCTCGTGCCGAAGTACTGGCACGACGCGATGGTGCAGGTGCAGGACTTCCAGAACGAGGGCATCGTGGCCTCGAGCTCCTGGCCGTACCAGGTGAACACCGCGCTCGCGAACAAGGCCAAGATCGCCTCGACCGTGCCCGCCGAGGGCGCCACCGGCTGGGCCGACACCACGATGCTGGCCGCCGGCGCCAAGCATCCCAACTGCGCCTACAAGTGGCTCGAGTGGTCCATCTCGAAGAAGGTCCAGGGTGACGTGGCCTCGTGGTTCGGCTCCGTGCCGGTCGTGCCGGCCGCGTGCGAGGGCAACGAGCTGCTGACCGCGGAGGGTTGCAAGACCAACGGCATCGACAACTTCGACAAGATCAAGTTCTGGCGCACGCCCGAGGCGAAGTGCGCCTCGCACGTCGAAGGCTGCGTGCCGTACAGCCGCTGGGTCACGGACTACGTCGCCGTCATGGGCAGCAAATAGCAGCTACCGCGAAACCCGCCAGGCGATGAGGCAATGACCGCGGCGATCGAGTTCCGCGCGGTGTCGCGCATCTACGGCGACGTGCGCGCGGTCGACGACGTCTCGCTGCTCATCGAGCCCGGCGAGTTCTTCGCGATGCTCGGGCCTTCGGGCTCGGGCAAGACCACCTGCCTGCGGCTGGTCGCGGGCTTCGACGCGCCCACGCACGGGCAGGTGCTGCTCGACGGCGAGGACGTGTCGCGCACCCCGCCGTACGACCGCAACGTCAACACGGTCTTCCAGGACTACGCGCTGTTTCCGCACATGACCGTGCTCGAGAACGTCGCGTACGGGCCGCGCGTGCGCGGCGTCGCGAAGGGCGAGCGCGCCGCGAGTGCGCGCGAGATGCTCGACCTCGTGCAGCTCGGCGCGCTGGCCGAGCGGCGGCCCGCGCAGCTCTCGGGCGGGCAGCGCCAGCGCGTGGCGCTGGCGCGCGCGATCGTGAACCGGCCGCGCGTGCTCCTGCTCGACGAGCCGCTCGGAGCGCTCGACCTCAAGCTGCGCGAGGAGATGCAGATCGAGCTCAAGGGGCTGCAGAAGCGGCTCGGTATCACCTTCGTGTACGTCACGCACGACCAGGGCGAGGCGCTGTCGATGGCCGACCGCGTCGCCATCTTCAACCGCGGGCGCATCGACCAGCTCGCCGCGCCGCGCGAGCTGTACGCGCGGCCCGCCACCGCGTTCGTGGCGCGCTTCGTCGGCAGCGCCAATGTCGCGCACGCGTCGCTGGCGCGCCGGCTCGGCGGCTCGGACCAGCCGTTCGCGGTACGCGCCGAGCACGTCGCCGTGCATCGCGACGCGCCGGCCACCGCGGACGCGATGAGCGCCGCGGGCGAGGTGGTCGCGGTGCAGTTCCACGGCGCCGGCAGCCGCTGGCAGGTGAAGCTCGATTCGGGCGAGCTGTGGAGCGCGTGGATGACGGATGAGCGTGCGCTCGGGGGGCCGGGCGTCGGTGCCCGTGTGCACCTGGCATGGCCGCGCGCCGCGGCCGTGCCGCTGGCCGGTGACGGGGCCTGACCCATGCGCGCCGCGTCGACGTTCTTCTATCGGCGCCCGTACTGGTATCTCGCGCTGCTGCTGCTGCCGCCGCTGCTGTGGTTCGGCACGGTCTATCTGGGCTCACTGTTCGCGCTGCTGTGGCAGAGCTTCTACCGCATCGACGACTTCACCGCGCAGATCGTGCGCGAGCCCACGCTCGAGACCTACAAACAACTGGTCACGCAGCCCGCGCACGTCGACATCGTGGTGCGCACGGTGACGATGGCGCTCGCCGTCACCTTCGCCTGCGCCCTCATTGCGCTGCCCATCGCCACCTACATGGCGCGCTACGCGGGCGGCCGCATGAAGGCGCTCTTCTACGTCGGCGTCATGCTGCCGATGTGGACCAGCTACCTGGTCAAGGTGTACGCGTGGCGCCAGTTGCTGGCGCGCGAGGGCATCATCGCCTGGTGCTTCGACAAGCTCGGGCTGACGTGGCTGCTCGACGGCCTGCTGGCGGCGCCCGGCATCGGCGGCCCGTCGCTGTCGTCGTCGTACATCGGCATGTTCCTGGTGTTCGTCTACATGTGGCTGCCGTTCATGATCCTGCCGATGGCGGCGGCGCTCGAGCGCGTGCCGGCGTCGCTGCTGTCGGCGTCCGCGGATCTCGGCGCGCGGCCGGGGCAGACGTTCCGCAACGTCGTGCTGCCGCTGGCCGTGCCCGGCATCGCCGCCGGCTCGGTGTTCACGTTCTCGCTGACGCTCGGCGACTACATCATCCCGAGCGTCGTCGGCGCGCCGGGATATTTCATCGGCATGATGGTGTACGTGCAGCAGGGTACCGCGGGCAACATTCCGCTGGCGGCGGCGTTCTCGGTGGTGCCCATCGTGCTGATATTCGTCTACCTGGGCGTCGCCAAGCGCTTCGGGGCGTTCGATGCTCTCTAGCCGGCCTATCTACAACCCGAACCGCCCCTCGTGGCTGCTGCGCGCCGGTGCGTTCGCCGGGCTGGCCTTCATGCACGTCCCGGTGCTCATCATCATCCTGTACGCCTTCACCACCGAGGGCGGCAACTACCAGTTCCCGCCGCCCGGCCTCACGCTGCGCTGGTTCGAGCGCGCGTTCGAGCGCCGCGACATCTGGCAGTCGCTGACGCTGTCGCTGGGCGTGGCCACCTGCGCCACGCTCGTCGCGTTGGTGCTCGGCACGTTGGCGGCCTTCGCGCTGGCGCGCGCCCGCTTCCGCGCCAGGGATTCGCTGACCGTGCTGTTCGTGCTGCCCATCGCGCTGCCCGGCATCATCACCGGCATCGCGATGCTGGCGGCCATGAAGCTGTGGCGCGTCGAGGCCTCGTTCATGACCATCGTGTTCGGCCACGCCACTTTCTGCACGGTCATCGTCTACAACAACGTCATCGCGCGCCTGCGGCGCCTGCCACCGTCGTGGGTGGAGGCATCCATGGACCTGGGCGCGGACGGCCTGCAGACCCTCCGCTACGTGCTGCTGCCGCAGGTGGCCACGGCGTTCCTCGCCGGCGGCATGCTGGCGTTCGCGCTGTCATTCGACGAAATCATCGTTACCATCTTCACGGCGGGAAAAGAGCGCACGCTGCCGATCTGGTTCTTCAACGAGCTGTTCCGGCCGCGCGACCGGCCCGTCACGAACGTCGTCGCGGTCATCGTGATGGCGGTGACGTTCATCCCCATTCTGCTGGCTTACTACCTCACGAGGCCCGACGATGAACACGAAACTGCTCGTTAACGGCAAGCTGCGCACCGGCAAGGGCGAGGACCTCGGCATCCTCGATCCGGCCACCGGCAAGATCATCGCGCACGTGCACGAGGCGTCGGAGGAGCAGGTGGCGCACGCGGTGCAGTCGGCCGCGAAGGCGTTTCCGGCCTGGGCGGCCACCGTGCCGAAGGATCGCGGCGCGCTGCTGCTGAAGCTCGCGGACCGCATCGAAGCGGAGGCCATGGAGTTCGCGCGCCTCGAGTCGCAGAACTGCGGCAAGCCGCTCAATGCCGCGCTGAACGACGAGATCCCCGCCATCGCCGACGTGTTCCGCTTCTTCGCCGGCGCCGCGCGCACGCTGACCGGCGCCGTGGCCGGCGAGTACCTGCCGGGCTTCACCAGCATGATCCGCCGCGACCCGCTCGGCGTCGTCGCCTCGATCGCGCCGTGGAACTATCCCCTCATGATGGCCGCGTGGAAGATGGCGCCGGCGCTCGCGGCCGGCAACACCGTGGTGCTCAAGCCCTCCGAGCAGACCCCGCTGACCGCGCTCAAGCTCGGCGCCATCTGCGCCGAGCTCTTCCCGCCGGGCGTCGTCAACATCGTCTGCGGCCGGGGCAACACCGTGGGCGCGCCACTGGTGTCGCAGCCCGAGGTCGCGATGATCTCGCTGACCGGCGACATCTCGACCGGCGAGAAGATCCTCACCGCCGCGGCCAAGGGACCGAAGCGCACGCACCTCGAGCTCGGCGGCAAGGCGCCCGTCATCGTGTTCGACGACGCGGACCTCGAGTCGGTGGTCAGCGGCGTGCGCACATTCGGTTTCTACAACGCGGGGCAGGACTGCACCGCCGCGTGCCGCATCTACGCGGGGCCGAAGATCCACGACAAGCTGGTGGCGGACCTGTCGGCCGCGGCCCAGAGCATCAAGGTGGGCTCGCAGGAGGACGAGGGCGTGGAGATGGGGCCGCTCATCACTGCCAAACAACGTTCGCGCGTCTCGGGCTTCGTGCAGCGTGCTTCCGAGAAACGCCACATGGAAATCACCACCGGGGGCAAGGCGCGCGCCGGCGGCGGATTCTTCTACGAACCCACCGTCATCGCCGGAGCGAAACAGACCGACGAGATCGTGCAGAAAGAGGTGTTCGGGCCGGTAGTTAGCGTCACGCGGTTCAAGGACGCCGACCAGGCCATCGAGTGGGCGAACGATTCGGATTACGGGCTCGCGTCGTCCGTGTGGACCCAGGACGTGGGCAAGGCCATGAAAGTGGCCGCGCGCCTGCAATACGGCTGCACCTGGGTGAACACCCACTTCATGCTCGTGAGCGAGATGCCGCACGGCGGCCTGAAGCGTTCGGGTTACGGCAAGGACCTGAGCGTCTACGCGCTCGAGGACTACACGGCCGTGCGGCACGTGATGGTCAAATTCTGAGGTGCTGCGAGAATTGGATAGAGCGGTGTAGCCGCGAGTGCAAACATGACTTCCCGAAGCCACTGATCCACGGGAGAT
>JBIOZI010000298.1:0-35937 GCA_044871085.1 Steroidobacteraceae bacterium
CTGCCACTGCTGCTCACGAAGCTCGGCCGCGCCGATCGCCTCAAGCGCGTGCATACCGCGCTGTCGCTGGTCGGGCTCGGCGACCGCATGAAGCACAAGCCGCGCGAGCTGTCGGGCGGGCAGGAGCAGCGCGTCGGCATCGCGCGCGCGATCGTCACCGATCCGACGCTGCTGCTGTGCGACGAGCCCACGGGCGATCTCGACCGCAAGTCGGGCGATGAAGTGCTCGACCTGCTGCAGGCGCTCAACAAGCAGCACGGCAAGACCATCGTCATGGTCACGCACGATCCGCGCGCCGCCGAGCGCGCCAATCGCACGCTGCACCTGGAGAAAGGGCGCCTGGAGCGGGAGACCACCTGATCGCGGCGGCTCCCGGGCGCGGGAACCCGCGCCTGGAAATGACGATCATCGACGCGTTGCGGCGCACATGAAGGAGTAGTTTGGTGTTTCGCTGGCTACCACTGGTTTGGGCAAATCTGAAGCGGCGCAAGCTGCGCTTCATCTTCACCTTCGTCTCGATCCTGCTCGCGTTCCTCATGTTCGGCATGCTCGACGCGCTGCGCACCAGCCTCTCGCAGGCGGTGAACCTCGCGGGCGCCGACCGGCTGTTCTCGCAGAGCAAGGTCAACATCACGGTTTCGAGCCCGCGCTCGCACTACGAAAAAGTGCGAGCGGTGCCGGGAGTGCTCGCGGTGGCGCCGTTCAACTGGTTCGGCGGCGTCTTCAAGGACAACAAGCAGCAGATCCAGGTGCAGGCCACGGATCCCGAGCAGTTCATGAAGGTGTATCCGGAAGTGCACTTGAAGCCCGAGGAGCTCGCGGCGTGGAAGGCCGATCGCCAGGCGATCGTCGTCGGCGAGCTGCTGGCGCAGCAGTTCGGCTGGAAAGTCGGCCAGCGTATTCCGCTGCGCTCCGAGATCTGGCGCAAGACGGACGGCAGCGACACCTGGGAGTTCAATATCGTCGGCATCTACACGGTGGACGGCACCGGCTGGGACAAGCGCAGTGCGATGTTCCAGTACGACTACTTCAACGAGTCCCTGCAGTTCGAGAAGGACAAGGTCGGCTGGATGATCATCAAGGTCGCCGATCCTGCTCAGTCCGAGGTCGTGGCCAAGCGCATCGACTCGATGTTCGAGAATTCGCCGAACGAGACCAAGACCGCCACCGAGCGCGTGTTCGTCAAGCAGTTCCTCGACCAGGTCGGCAACATCGGGCTGATCCTCGTGTCCGTGACCACCGCGGTGTTCTTCACGATGCTGCTCGTCACCGCGAACACGATGGCGCAATCGGTGCGCGAGCGCACGAACGAGATCGGCGTGTTGAAAACCCTGGGCTTCAGCGGCGGGTCGATTCTCACGCTCGTGCTGCTCGAGTCCCTGCTGCTCACGTTCACCGGCGGGCTGGTGGGCCTCGGGCTGGCGTGGCTCCTGGCCGGCGGGCTCGGCGAACAGATCAAGAACTTCTTCCCGGTGTTCTACATCGGGGGCGGTACCTTCCTCGTCGGTGCGGTTCTCATGCTCGCCTTCGGCCTCATCACCGGTCTGTGGCCGGCGCTCACCGCCATGCGGCTCAAGATCGTCGACGCGCTGCGGCGCACCTGAGGGAGTCTTCATGGCAAATGCATTCGCACAGATAGGCGCGGTCACGGGCATGAACCTGCGCAACATCCCCGAGCGCTGGTCATCCTCGCTGGTCGCGGTGCTCGGCATCGGTGGCGTGACGCTCGTGCTGGTCGCGCTGCTGTCGATCGCCGCGGGCTTCAAGGTGGCGCTGGAAGGCTCGGGCTCAGAAGACGTCGCCATCATGATGCGCGCGGGCTCGAGCAACGAGTTGTCGGGCGGCTTCGGTGCCGACACGGTCACGGTGGTCAACGACGCGCCCGGCATCAAGCGCGCCGCGGACGGCAAGCCGATCCTCTCACCCGAGCTCTACGTGCTCGTCGACGGCAAGATGCGCGGCAAGGACGCCAGCACCAATCTGCCACTGCGCGGTGTGGGCCAGCTGGCGCCGCAGGTGCGCAAGAGCTTCAAGCTGGTGGAAGGCCGGATGTTTCGCGAAGGCACCAACGAGATCATCGTCGGCGAAGGAGTCGTGCAGCAGTACGAAGGCCTCGAGGTCGGCAAGAAGGTGCGTTGGGGCGCGACGGATTGGACGGTGGTTGGCCGCTTCACGGACCAGCGCGGCATCGCCGAGTCGGAAGTGTGGGGCGACACCCGCGTGGTGCAGCAGGCCTGGCGGCGCGGCAACAGTTTCCAATCGATTCGCGCCAAGCTCACGAGCCCGGATGCGCTCAAGACGCTCAAGGACTCGCTGACCAAGGACCCGCGCGTGCGGCTCGGCGTGCAGTCCGAGCGCGCGTTCTACGCCGACCAGCAGAAGCTCATGTCCACCATCATCAATTATGTCGGCTGGACGCTCGCCGTCATGATGGGCATCGCCGCGCTGTTCGCGGCGCTCAACACGCTCTACAACGCGGTGGCGAATCGCGTGCGCGAGATCGCGACGCTGCGCGCCCTGGGTTTCGGCGGCATGGCGGTGGTCACCTCGGTGCTCGTCGAGGCCATGATCCTGGGCGCGGTGGGCGGGCTCATCGGCGGGCTGCTCGCATTCGTATTCCTCAACGGCATGCACAGCTCGACGATGAACTGGGCCTCGTTCAGCCAGATGACGTTCGCGTTTACCGTAACGCCGCGGCTCATGGTCACCGGCATCATCTACGGACTCATCTTGACCCTGATTGCAGGTATCCTCCCGGGCATCCGGGCGGCGCGGCAGCCCATCACGCAGGGACTTCGCGAGTTGTGAGGCGGGCTCATCGGCAGTGGTTAGTGGGGGCGCTGGCACTGGCCGGCGCCTCTTCGTTTGCGACGGCGCAGCCGGCCGCGATGGATTGGGCCGACGTCGAGGGGCGCATCCAGTACGCGTACTACACCAGCGACGCGCGCGCGCTGAACGGCGTGCTGACCGCGCTCAAGCCCAAGGCCGCCGAGGGCGAGGAGAGTGGCGCCGCGGCGGACTTGCCGACGCGCTCGTATTTCCGTGCGCTGGTGCACTACCGCCTGGCCCAGGTGCTGGCGGCCACGAAGAAATCGCAGGCCAAGGACGCCATCGGCGACTGCGAAGACGAAGTGGACCACGCCGTCGACGCCCTGCCCAAGGTGCCGATCGGCCTCGACGAGACCGACGAGGCACGCCACCAGCGAGCCGAAGCCTATGCGCTGGCCACCGCATGCACCCTGGCGGGCCGCGAGATGAGCACGGTGACGCTGCTCGGCGGACGCATCGGCTCGCGCATCGACGAGGCCGTGAAGCTCGAGCCCAAGAATCCGCGCGTGCGGCTGGTGGAAGCCTTGGCCGCGTTCGACCGCGCGGGCAAGAACGCGCCGGAGAAGGCCGCGGCCATGCAGAAGCTGCGCGCCGTGATCCAGATGTTCGAGACGGCCCGCGCCGCCGCGTCGACCACGCCCGAATGGGGCGCGGCCGAAGCCTACGCCTTTCTCGGCCGCGCACTGTACGAGCAGCGCGACGTCGTCGGCGCTCGCGAAGCGCTCGAACGCGCCTTGCTGATCGCACCCGACTACGGGTTGGCACGCAAGCTGATGTCCCAGATCACACGCTAGCCGCCGTTTCGGTTTTCGCGCTTCGCGCCGATTCCTGTCGCCGGCGCCGCCTGGCTCGGCGCTCATCTCGAACACGCCCCGAGCCCGCGCCCGCTACAATCCAGGAATGAACTACGGGCACTTGTTTGCGCTCGTCAGGGGCTGCGCCCCGCGTCGGAAAACGCCGGCGAAGCGCCGGCGTCCGTGAGCAAGCCATGAACTACGGGCACTTGTTCGCCCCGCTCGACCTCGGGTTCACCACGCTCGCGAACCGCATCGTGATGGGTTCCATGCACACCGGGCTCGAGGACCGTGCCCGCGACTTCCCGAAAATGGCGGCTTACTTCGCCGCGCGCGCGCGTGGCGGCGCCGGGTTGTTAGTAACGGGCGGCATCGCGCCCAATCACGCGGGCTCGGCCAGTCCGTTTCGCGGCAAGCTGTCGGCGCCGCACGAGGTGGCACGTCACCGGCTGGTTGCCGACGCGGTGCACGCGGAAGGCGGCAAGGTGTGCATGCAGATCCTGCATGCCGGACGCTACGGTTACCACCCGTTCATCGTCGCGCCGAGCCGGCTGCGCGCGCCCATCAACAGGTTCACGCCGCGCGCGCTGTCCTCGGACGGCGTGCGCGACCAGATCGCGGATTTCGTGAATTGCGCGGTGCTCGCGCGCGAGGCCGGTTACGACGGAGTCGAGATCATGGGCTCCGAAGGCTACTTCATCAACGAGTTCCTCGCGCCCAGGACCAATACGCGGGACGACGAGTGGGGTGGCTCGCTCGAGAACCGTGCGCGGCTCGCGTTCGAGGTGGTGCGGCAGACGCGCGCGGCCACCGGGCCCGAATTCATCATCATCTTCCGCCTGTCGGGCATCGACCTCGTCGAGGGGGGCTGCACGGGCGCCGAGGTGGAGTGGGTGGCCTCGCAGATGGAAGGCGCGGGCGCGACTATGCTCAACACCGGCATCGGCTGGCACGAGGCGCGCGTGCCGACGATCGCAGGCGTAGTGCCGCGCGGCGCGTTCGGCTGGGTGTCGGCGCACATCAAGGCGGCGACGCGCCTGCCCGTGATCGCCACCAACCGTTTCAACGCCGCCGACGACGCCGATGCGCTGCTGGCGAGTGGCGCGGCCGATCTCATCTCCATGGCGCGGCCGCTGCTCGCGGACCCGGACCTGCCTCGCAAGGCGCGCGCGGGGCGCGAGGCCGAAATCAACACCTGCATCGCGTGCAACCAGGGTTGCCTCGATCGCGTCTTCGAGGGCAAGCGCGCCACCTGCCTGGTGAATCCCCTGGCCGCGTACGAAACCGAGCTCACGCTGGTCCCCACGAGCGCGCCCAAGCGTGTCGCGGTGGTGGGCGCGGGCCCGGCCGGGCTGGCCTGTGCCACGGCGCTGGCCGGACGCGGGCACCACGTCACCCTGTTCGAGCGTGCGCACGAGATCGGCGGGCAGTTCCGCTACGCGCGCGAAGTGCCCGGCAAGGAGGATTTCCGCGACACGCTGCGCTATTTCGCAAAGCTCATCGAGTCGACGGGAGTGGCGCTGCGGCTCGACTGCGAGGCGGACACCGCGGCGCTCCAGGGATTCGACGAGGTCGTGGTGTCGAGCGGCGTCAGCGCGCGCATGCCCGCGATCCCGGGCATCGAGCATCCCAAGGTCATCTCCTATCCGGATCTGCTGTCCGGGAAGCGCGCGGCCGGCACCTGCGTCGCCATCATCGGGGCCGGCGGCATCGGTTTCGATGTGGCTACCTATCTGACACACGACGCGTCGCAGGACTACTTCGAGGAGTGGGGCATCGACCGCACTCTGCTGGCGCGCGGCGGGCTCAAACCGCCGCGCGGAGCGGCGGCTGCGCGCCGGGTCTATCTACTGCAGCGCAAGACCGAGCGGCTCGGGCGCACGCTGGGCAAGACCACCGGATGGATCCATCGCAGCGCCCTCAAGACGCGCGGCGTGGTCATGCGCGGCGGCGTGAGGTATGAGCGCATCGACGACGGCGGATTGCACATCGTGGGCGAGGCGGGCCGGGAATTGCTGGCCGTGGACAATGTCATCATCTGCGCGGGACAGGATTCGGTGAACGGGCTCGCCGCGGCGCTGGCGGGCGGCGGGCGGCCGGTGCACGTCATCGGCGGTGCGCTGCTCGCGGCGGAGCTCGACGCCGAGCGCGCGATCCGGGAGGGCACGGAGTTGGCGGCGAGGATATGAGCCAGGTCGACGAACGAAGAGAAGGGGACAGTCCCCAATTCGCGCTGCACTTTCCCGACGGAAATGATGGCGGCCGAATTGGGGACAGTCCCTGCATACGCGTCAGCAGGCGCGCCCGGCGTCTGTCGGTGCGCGTGTATCCCGACGCGCGCGTCGAAGTGGTGGTGCCGCCGCGCACGCGTCCGCACGAGATCGAGCGCTTCGTCGTGGCGCATCGGGATTGGATCGCCGACAAGCGCGCGCTGGCGCTGCGCACGCGTCCGGCGCCGGCGCCGTTTCCGCCGTCGCACGTCGAGCTCGCCTGCACCGGGGAGCGGCTGCGGCTGCATCTCGCGGGCGGCGCGCGTGTCCGCATCATCGAGCTCGGCGAGGCGGCATCTTCGGAGCGCGTGCTGTCGGTGACGGGCTCATGCGGCGTTGCCGCGCTGCGCCACGCCTTGCGCGGCTGGCTGAAGCGCGCCGCGCGCACCCGCCTCGAGCCGCGCGTGGCCGCGCTTGCGGCAGCCACGGGCATGCGTCATAAGCGGGTGTCGATCCGCCTGCAGCGTTCGCGCTGGGGAAGTTGTTCGGCGCGCGGTACCATCAGCCTCAATGCCTGCCTGTTGTTTCAACGGCCCGAAGTGGTCGATTACCTCATCGTGCACGAGCTCATGCACCTCAAACACATGAATCACTCGGCGCGCTTCTGGCGCGCGGTCGAGCAGCATTGCGCCGACTGGCGCGCCCTCGACCGCGAGCTGCTCGCCGGCTGGCGCAACGTGCCCCGCTGGGCCTTCTCGGCAGAGAGTTAGGCTGCGCGTGCAGAGCTCCCCTGATGCCCGATAACAAGATCGATCTCCAGAACGAGGCGGTTCACTGGGACCTGGGCGCATCCCAGTCCTACGGCGAATACCTCCAGCTCGCCAAGCTGCTGGACGCGCAGAAGCCGAATTCCATCGAGCAGGACGAGATGCTCTTCATCATCGTCCACCAGGTGTCGGAGCTGTGGATGCGGCTGTTCCTGCACGAGCTCGAAGCGGTGCACGAATGCGTGCGGCGCGACAACCTCGATCCGTCGTTCAAGATGCTGGCGCGCATCTCGCGCTTGCAGGAAGAATTGTTAGGCGCATGGAACGTGCTGTCCACGCTCACGCCGTTCGAATACTCTTCTTTCAGGAACACCCTCGGCCGGTCCTCCGGCTTTCAGTCGCTGCAGTACCGGCTGCTCGAGTTCATGCTCGGCAACAAGCACCGCGAGGTCATCGCCGTGCACAAGCGCGACCCGGCCGGCTACGAGCGCCTCGAGCGCGCGCTCCGGGCGCCTTCTCTGTACGACGAGGTACTGCGGCTGCTGTCACGCCGCGGTTACGGCATACCCGAGGAGCTCATCAAGCGTGATTTCTCCGAGCCCTATACCGCGAACAAGGCGGTCACCGCCGCGTGGCTCGGCGTCTACCACAACGCGGAGAAGGACTGGGATCTCTACGAAATGGCGGAGCGTCTCGTCGATCTCGACCAGAAATTCCAGCTGTGGCGGTTCCATCACCTGAAGACCGTCGAGCGCGTCATCGGCTACAAGCCCGGGACGGGCGGAACCGGCGGAGTTTCGTATCTCGCGAAGGCGCTGGAGCTGAAGTTCTTTCCGGAGCTGTGGCAGGTCCGGACATCGATGTGATTCGAGAAACGAGGAACCCGACGTGAGTTTTGCCTGGGGCGAGCTGGATCACATCATGTTGTTCTGTGACGTCGGTGCGCCTGAATCCGACGCGCTGACAGAACGCGGTCTGCACGAGGGGCCGGCGAATTCCCATCCAGGGCAGGGCACCTGCAATCGCCGCTTCTTCTTTCCGAACGCGTATCTCGAGATGCTCTGGGTGGAAAATCCGATCGAGGCGCAGAGCGATGCGGTGCGGCCGACGCAGATCTGGGATCGCTGGCGGCAGCGGCGCGAGGGGGCCTGTCCCTTCGGCCTGGTGTTCCGGCCCGGCGGGCGCCGGGAAGTCGAAGGCATTCCGTCCTGGACGTATGCCCCGCGATATTTCCCTGCCGGCTTCACGATCGAAGTGGCCAAGGACGTTCCAGTGAACGAGCCCTTGCTCTTCTATCTGCCATTCGCGCGCCCGGCACTGGTGGAAGACATCCGTTCGACCTCCGCGCATCACGCGCACGTGGGCGGCATCGTAGGTGCAACCCTGCATCTGCCGCAGACCGCCAACCTGTCGCCGGCGCTGCATGCGCTGGTGGCGGCGGGAGTCGTGGCCGTGGAACCGTCGCGCGAGTACCTGCTGGATCTGTTCCACGTCGGCGGCTCGAAGGAGTTTGTCGATATGCGCCCGGAGCTTGCGCTGCGTTTTCGGCCCGCGCGCCGCGCGTCCGACGCCAAACACTGAGCGGATCCGCTGCGCGCCACGGCGGTCGAGCGCGTTCCTGCGTTGATGCGCGCGCGGTGCGGCGCTATTCTCGCGCGCAGCGCGCGGATATCAAAAAACGGGGGATGGATTCCAATGAAGACCCTAGCGCTTCTGGCCGCGGGCTGCGCGTCATTTCTGTTCACGGCTTCGATTCCGGCGCAAACGCCCGGCGCGAACAAATACATCGTCGAGAATCTCGGGCGCGGCGTCGTCGCGCTGCGCACCGCGGACGCATCGGTGTATGTCGGCTGGCGCCTGCTCGGCACCGATCCGGCCGACGTGGCCTTCAACCTGTACCGTTCCACGGGCGGCGGCGTGGCGGTGAAGCTCAACGACACGCCGCTCGTGGCGACCACCGATTTTCTCGACACCAGCGCCGATCTCACGCAGAGCAATGCGTACAGCGTGCGTCCCGTGCTGCGGAACACCGAGCTCGCCGCGAGCGCGGCCTTCACGCTGGGCGCGAGCGCCGCGGTGCAGGGCTATCTCACCGTGCCGCTGCAGCGTCCGCCGGGGGCCAGTGTCGAAGTGCCGGCGGGCAACCCCACCCAGGCGTTCACCTACAGCCCCAACGATGCGAGCGTCGCCGACCTCGACGGCGACGGCGAATACGAAATCGTGCTCAAGTGGGATCCCTCGAACTCGCGCGACAACGCCTCCGCCGGTCTCGCGGGGCGCGCGCTCATCGACGCATACAAGCTCGACGGCACGCGGCTGTGGCGCATCGACCTGGGGCGCAACATCCGTGCCGGCGCGCACTACACGCAGTTCATCGTGTACGACCTGGACGGCGACGGCAAAGCCGAAGTGGCATGCAAGACCGCCGACGGCACCGTCGACGGTGTCGGCACCGTGATCGGCGACCCGGCGAAGGACTACCGCTCGCTGATCGTGCCCACCGACGGCATCCAGGTGCCCGCCACCAACGACGTGCGCTACGGCAAGACGCTCGCCGGCCCCGAGTATTTCACGATCTTCGACGGGCTCACCGGCCGCGCGCTCGCCACCACTAACTACCTGCCCGGACGCGACCCCATCGACAGCTGGGGCGGCATCGGCGGCAACGGCAACAACGACAACACCGGCAACCGCGGCGACCGCTTCCTCGCGGGCCTCGCGTATCTCGACGGGCAGCGCCCGAGCGTCATCATGGCGCGCGGCTACTACGGCCGCACCGTGCTCGCGGCCTGGGACTGGCGCCCGGTCAATGGGCAGTCACAGCTCACCTCGCGCTGGGTGTACGACACCGGCCGCTCGAACGGCAATGGTTTCCCATGGGCGGGCTCGAACCCATTCAACGGCCAGGGCTATCACAGCCTGTCCATCGCCGACGTGGATCACGACGGCAGGGATGAAATCGTCTACGGCTCGATGGTGGTCGACGACAACGGCACGGGCCTGTTCTCCACCGGCCTGCGCCACGGCGACGCGCTGCACGTCAGCGATCTCGTGCCCTCACGCCCCGGCCTCGAGGTGTTCGGCGTGCACGAGAGCGAGGGCAACACGCTGTCGCTCCTGAGTCCCGGCATGGCGCTGTACGACGCGGCGACGGGAGAGATCCTCTGGAGCTTCGTGCCGGGCCGCGACGTCGGCCGCGGCCTCGCGGCCGACATCGATCCGCGCACGCCCGGCTACGAATTCTGGGGAGCGGGCGAAGTCGGGCTGCTGGACGGGCAGGGCAACCGCGTCTCCGCTGCGCCAAGCGCCACGAATTTCGCCGCCTGGTGGGATGCGGATCCGCTGCGCGAAATCGAGGATCAGAACTGGATCAGCAAGTGGGACTGGAATACGGAATCACTGGTCCGCCTCATGACGGCGGACGGTGCCGGCTCCAACAACGGCACCAAGGCGAACGCGGTGCTCTCCGGCGACATCCTCGGCGACTGGCGCGAAGAGGTGATCTTCCGCGGCAATGACAACGCCAGCCTGCGCATCTACTCGACCAGCATCCCGGCGACGAGCCGCATGTACACGCTCATGCACGATCCACAGTACCGCGAGGCCATCGCCTGGCAGAACGTGGGCTACAACCAGCCGCCGCATCCGTCGTTCTTCATCGGTGACGGCATGGCCGCGCCACCGGTGCCGAACGTCACGCATCGCGATACCCAGTCCCCGGCGTTCGCCGTGCTCGCGCCCTCGCAGGACACGCTGGCGCCGGCCGACTCGCGTTTCGTGCTGGTGAACATCGCCGCCGAGCTCGTCGACCTGCTCGACGTCGCACCCACCGCGCGCATCGTCAACGTGACCAGCAGCGAGACCGCCTCGAATCCGCGCCAGGCATTTCCGTTCCGGCAGGTGGGCCCGCTGGCACTGCAGCTGCGCGCGGAGCGATACAACGCCGCGACCGGCCGCACGTACACCATCGACGTCGAGGGTCGCGACGCCGCCGGCAATACCGTGCGCCGCTCGGTCACCGTACGCGTGCCCTGACGCCGCGCTTCGAAATCCGGTCTTCTGAAACTTCAATGCCCCCGTGTTTCCGCACGGGGGCTTTTTCTCGCTCTTCGCAAGATGAGCCGTCCACCTACTACGCCATTCCTAGAAAGTTCTTTTCACACCCGCGTTCCGGGGACCATGATGTCGCGCTCTTCGCGCGTCGCGCCGGAGCAGCCCGTGACGTCGAGGCCGGCAGGCGGACGGGCACGCGGTAGTCGGGCTTTGGAGCGGCGGTCTTTCGGATGTAGTGGCACGAAGCCGTCACGCGAAACCCGCGCCGGCATGCTGAGCTGCGGAGTCACGCTCACGCCATTCCCGAACTAAGGACGGCGGTTTTGATCGGTCGACCACGGCCTGCTGGAGAGCCGCCGCGGAAAAGAACGAATACCGCGGGACCGGCCGCCTGCCGGCCACGGACACGGACTAGCTACTCCGGCGCCACCCACGCATTGATCGACATCGACGTCGCAGTCCCAACGCTCCCCCCGATTGGGCTCGGATATCCCATCACCCACGGAATGTCGCCCGAATAGGCCTGGCCCTTGCTCCAGATATAGCCCGCGTCCCAGACGTAGCCGGCATCCCACACATAGCCCGCGTCCCAGATGAAGCCCGCATCCCAGATGAAACCCGCGTCCCAGATGAAGCCGTTCGGGCTGGTCACCGCGAACCTGCCGTCGAGCAGTTGCCGCACGCCGCCCATGTAATGCTGCGTGCCGTTGAGATCGGCGCTGATGTTCAGGCCCTGGTTCGCGCAGTTGGAGACGGTCGTGGCCGGGTAGACAGCGGCTTTCGCGTCCACCAGGCCCGTGCCCTGCTGCAGCACCGAGTAGGCAAGATCGCCGTTCGCCTTCACGGCGGGCTTGGCGGTCGAGATGATGCGGCACTTCACCTGGTCGGGCGTGAGGCCCGAATTCTGGCTGAGCACCAGTGCCGCCACTCCCGACACCGCGGCCGCCGACTGCGACGTGCCGGACATGGTGAAGAAATCACCATTGTTCATGTAGGTGGGATGGTCGACTGCGACCTTCATGTACGTCGCCATGAAGCCCCAGACGTGGCCGCCCGGCGCGACGACATCCGGCTTCACGAATCCTTCGAACGTCGGACCGGTGGCCGAGAACGAGGCGAGCCGGTCGTCGTGCTTGTTGTTGGTGTAGGTGTCGGTCATCGCGCCGACCGTGATGACGTACGGCACGTTGCCGGGCACGCCCACGGTCTGCGGCAGCGGTCCGCTGTTGCCCGCTGATACGACGACGACGATGCCGGATTGCCAGGCGCGCATCACGGCTTTGTTGAGCGGATCGTCCCAGTAGCGCGAACGCGCCGGGGCCCCTAGCGAAAGATTCAGCACGCGGATGGCGTACTGCAGGCGATTGGTGACCACCCAGTCGATGCCGCGGATGACGGAGGCGTAGCTGCCGGAGCCGTCTTCGGCGAATGCCTTGACCGAGATGATCTTCGCGTCGGGCGCGACGCCGAAGAAGCGGCCGACGCTGTCCTTGCGGCTGCTGGCGATGAGGCTGGTGATGTGCGTGCCGTGGCCGTTGGTATCGGTGGACACACCGGTCCAGTTCGAATCGACGACGTTTCGCACGGCGTCGTACTGCACGAGGATGCGGCCGGTGCCGCCGCTGTCCTTGTTCAGCGAGTCGACGTCCCAGTACCCGGTGTCGATGATGGCGACGCCGACGTTGCCGCGAATGCCGTTCTTGTGCAGATCGGCCGCGTTGACGTCGACGGGCTGCGGGTCACCCTCGCCGAAGGCGGTCGAGTAGTCGATCTCGACATCGTCGATGTCCACCCAATCACCCGGGAAGGCATTGTCCATCGAGCTGGCGAAGCGGATCGCCGTATTGCGGCCGCGGAATGCCGTGATGTCGTAGCTCTTGGAGATGAAGCCCGAGTCGTTGCCGGCTCCGGTGATGCGGCCGACCTCGGTCCAGCTCGAGCCGCCGTTGGCGCTTGCCTGGATCGCGACGTAGTCGCCGGAATCGAGGTTGGCGCGCGAGTACTTGAGCTTGAGCGTGACGCAGGGGGAGCTCGAAGGCGTAGCCGCGCGGCGATAGATGGCGCCGTTGCCGCCGATGATCAGCCGCTTGCCGCCGCGTTCGATCCAGCCGATCGAGACCTTGCCGTCGAAGGGCGAGTTGTTGTCGTTCTGCTCGACCCAGTCGCCGTACCAGCGATGCGAGCCGTCGTCGTTGCCGAACGACCCGTATTCGAAGTTGTCGCGCACGCTCGCGGCGGCCTGCGTCATCACGATGGTGTTCGTGGTGATCTGCTTGACGCCGGGGGTCTTGAGCACCTGCGCATGCTGGGCAGCGGTCAGATCGGCTTCGACCGCGTCGATGACGCCGAGCCGAGAGGTGACTGTACCGCCGGCCGAAACTACGGCCTCGGCGGCTTTGTCGGTGCTCGCGGCTTCGACGATGTAACTGAGCGCGGGGCCGGCATCGGAAACGCCGGCGGACGGAGGCGTGCCGGACGTCGCAGCCGAGCACGACACCAGCACCGCCAGAGAGACTGCTCCCAGGACACGAGCAGCCAACCCACGCACATTTACCTTCATCGACTTTTCGCCTCTTTAGTGGCCCCAGTCCGCTTGCGCGAACGTGAGTATTAAAGGGCTGTCAGGGTTTTTCGCAGCGTGCGTGTGTGACGTGGCTCTCGGGAAAATTGTGACGGGCGTCAAATAAGGCCCCGTCAAATCGTGAGCTATGACAAAGAACCCGCCGATAAGTCACATCGAAATGGGGACATTCCTCGTTTCCTAGCAAACGGGGACAGGCCTGTTTGCCGCAGGGAGAACGCCGGCCGATGAAGCCTGTCCCCGTTTGCTAGGAAACGAGGAATGTCCCCATTACCGGGCGGCGAGCTTGGAGACAGTGGCGGGCGCGACCGCGGCGCCGGGCAGGACTTTCTCGAGCAGGTTGGGCAACGGGGTGGCCGCGCAGAACAGGTGGCCCTGGCCCTCGTGGCATTGCTCGGCGACCAGGAATTGCGCCTGGGCCTCGGTCTCTATGCCCTCGGCGACGATGCGCAGTCCGAACGCGTGCCCCAGCGCGATGGCCGCGCGGCACACCGCGCGCGCCTCGTGGTCGTGCCCGACTTCCTCCACGAACGAGCGGTCGATCATGATGCCGTCGAGCGGACTGTTGCGCAGCTTGCCAAGCGACACGTAGCCGGTGCCGAAATCGTCGATGAGCACGCGCACGCCCTGGCCGCGCAGCTGATGCAGGGCGGCGAGGCCGGAGCGGCCGGTGGACAGCATCTGCTCGGTGATCTCGAGATCGAGATGCGATGGCTCGATGCCCGCTTCGCCGGCGGAGTTGGCCACGTCCTCGGCGAGACTCTCCGCGGACAGATATTGGCGGCCGACGTTCACCGACACGCGCAGGTGCGGGTAGCCACGGTCCGAAAGTAGTTTGAGATCGCGGCAGGCGCGCCGCAGCACCCAGCGGCCGAGTGTCACGGACAGCCCGGAAAGCTCGGCCATGGGCAGGAATTCCGAAGTCGGCACCAGGCCGCGGATCTTGTGCGGCCAGCGCAGGAACGCCTCCACGGCGACGATCTCGCGCGTGGCCAGCTTGTAACGCGGCTGGTAGTGGAGCTCCAGCTCGTCGTTCTGCACCGCCTGCGTGAGCTCTTTCTGCCAGTCGAGCCGCGTGAGCGAAGCGAGGCGCAGGGTGTCCGAATAGAAAGTGACGAGCCGGTCCTCGCCCTGCCGACGCCCCGAATCGAGCGTGGTGAGCGCGCGCTCGATGAGCTCGATGGCGCGGTCGCCGTCGGTGCCCGACAGCGTGACCCCGGCCTGTGGCGCGAGCTGGAAGATCTGGCCGTCCAGATCCACCGGATGCTTCAGCGCCTTCATGATCTTGTTCATGGCGTCGTCGGCGTCGCCGCGCGCACGGATGTCGGTGAGCACGACGCCGATGACGTCGTCGGACACGCGCGCCAGCCGCGGCAGGTTGGTGCGCGGCTCGGGCAGGTTCTCGCCGATCACGCGCGCCGCCGCCTCGAGCAGCCGGTTGGCCAGCGCCGAGTCGAACACGCGTTGATAGGTGACGTAGCCGCCGATGTGGATGAGCGCGATGCCCACGGTATCTTCGCGCAGCGCGGCCATGTCGAGCGCCATGCGCAGCGACTTCTCGAAGCCGTCGCGATGCGGCAGCATCGCGCTCGAGCCCTGTGGATACAGCCCGGAATCGTTGGCCGTCGCGCCCTGGCCCAGGTCGCGGCACACGATGAGCACGCGGTCGAAGCCCTGCACCTGGAAGCGCATCTCGAGGTTGAGGTCGCCTTCCTGGTAGCGATGCTGCGCGGGTTTGCGGGTCTTGAGGATGCGTCGCACGGTCTGCATGACGTGCGACGCGATGGACTCGGGCCACAGCGTGTCGATGCCGTTGCCGGGCAGCTCGTCTTCGGCGGAGACCACGCCACGCATGGCGTTGCCGCCGACGCAGGAGAGGATGATGCCGTCGCGCCGCGCGATGAGCGCGAGATCGGGGAGGGAGCGTGCCAGCGCGTCGCGGATGTCGCTATCCATGCCTAACTTCTTCCTTCCCGGTCAGCGGGCTTCGCCGCGCAGGATCCTGAGCGAGTTGACGGTGTCGTCGCTGCCGCGAGTCGACATCTGCTCGATGATGACGCCATTGGCGATGAGTCCATCCACGTTCGATTCCACCGCCCCGATGACCGAGCTCAGCGTGCCCACGTGCTCCGTGCCGAACCAGCCGCGCCAGGCGTTGCGCGCGCGCTTCGCGCGATACAGCGCGAGGTCCGCGATTTTGACCGCATGTTCCCAGCTGACGGCATCGGGCTTTCCCGGAACGAACGGCAGGCAAGTGAGACCTATTGAGCAACTCGTTCGAACGACCGCGCCCCGCGGCAGCACGCACTTCATCTTGGCGATGCGTTCCCGAATCCTTTCCGCCAGCATGCAGGCGTGCTCGACGTGCTGCGCGTGCGCCACCACCACGAATTCGTCTCCGCCCCAGCGTGCCAGCACGTCGTCGGGGCGGATGGCGGTGCGCAGGGTCTTGCCCACTTCCATGATCAGCTCGTCGCCGGCGGCGTGGCCGTGCTGGTCGTTGATGGGCTTCAGCGCGTCCAGGTCGATGATCATGATCGCGAGGCCGTGGTTCTTCTCGCGCGCGGCGATCAGGCGCGGGAACTGCTCCATGAGATAGCGGCGGTTCGCGAGCCCGGTCAGGGTGTCGGTGAGGCTGGCCATCTCGAGGCGGCGATTGGCGTCCTCGAGCTCGCGATTGCGTTGCGCGAGCTCGTACGTGCGGTCTTCCACCTGCTGCTCGAGCTCGAGGCGGTTGGCGGTGGCCCGCGCGATGCGGCGCTGCTGCGCGTACCAGACGGCCAGCAGCATGAGCAGCGCGAAGAGCGTGTAGCCCACGAAGGCGAGCGGCGAGGCCCACGGCGAGGGCGCGACGATGATGGGAAGGGCGAGGTTCTGCGTGCTCCAGACGCCGTCGCTGTTGCTGGCGCGCACCCGGAAGACGTATTTGCCGCCCGGCAGGTTGGTGTACGTCGCCGCGCGGCGCTCGTCGGCGCGCACCCAGCCGCTGTCGAAGCCGTCCAGCTTGTATTCGTACCGGTTGGCGCGCGGGTCGGCGTAGTCGAGCGCAGCGAACTTGAGCGTGATGACGTCTTCCTTGTGTCCGAGCTCGAGCCGCTCGATGCGCTCCTCGGGCACTCCGGTGACGCCGGGTGTGTTGAGCTTCAGGAACTGCGTGAGCACGACGCGCGGCGGACGCTCGTTGAATTCGAGCACCTCCGGATAGAACGAGTTGAAGCCGCCGGTGCCGCCGAAGAACAGCTTGCCGCTGCGGTCGCGGTAGTGCGCGCCGAAATTGAATTCCTCGCCCTGCAGGCCGTGCAGCCGGTGGAAGCGCTGGATCGCCCAGCCATTCGCGCTCGGCGTCTTGGGGTCGAGGCGCGCCAAACCGAAGTTCGTGCTGATCCAGATGTTGCCGGTGCCGTCGGCGCGCAGCCCGTAGATCGAATTGTTGGGCAGCCCCTGTGCCTCGGAGATGTTCTTGAAGCGCAGCCCGGTCGCGGCCTCGCTGGGGTTGAGCACGCGGTCGATGCCGCCGCCGCGCGTGCCGATCCACACGCCGCCCGCGTCGTCGACCAGTATCGAGTAGATAGTGTCTGCCGACAGCGAGTCGAGCTGCTTTGGGTCGCGCTTGTAATAATAGAGACGGCGGGTCTTGAGGTCCCAGACGTTGAGGCCGCCGCCGTCGGTGCCGATCCACACGTGGCCCGCGCGGTCGCGCGCCAGCGCGGTGACGCGGCCGCTCGACAGGTGCAGGCCATCCTCCGGGCCCGCGCGCAGGTTCTCGAACCGGTGGGTGGCCGGGTCGAGGCGCGAGATGCCGCCGCCGAACGTGCCCACCCACAGTTGTTTGTCGACCTCGAGCAGGCTCATGATGCCGGGCGCCGCGAGGCTGGTCGGGACGGCCGGATCGTGTAGATAGACTTCGGCGCGCAGCGTCTGCGGATCCACGCGGTTGAGCCCGCCGCCCATGGTGCCGACCCACACGGCGCCGTCGGCGCCCTCGAGCATGGCCATGACGCGGTCGTCGCTCAGCGTGCCGCGGACGCCCGCGGCGTGGCGCACGACGCCGCTGACCTTGCTGGACGCGCGGTCCAGCAGGTTGATGCCGCCGCCGAAGGTGCCGATCCACAGCCGGCCGAGCCTGTCCTCGGCGAACGAGGTGATGTTGCGATCGGTGAAGCCTTCCTCCGCGCTGGCGCGGAAGTGGCCGAACGACCAGGTGCGCGGGTTCCACTTGGCGAGACCGCCGAGCTTCGTGCCGATCCAGAGGCTGCCACCGCGATCCTCGAACAGCGACACGATGTAGTCGTCGGGCAGCGAGCGGGGCTCCGCCTCGTCGCGGCGGTACAGAGAGAACGTCTCGTCGGCGGTGTCGAACCAGGCGAGACCCCGGATGAAGCCCACCCACAGCCGCCCGTGCGTGTCGATCAGCAGCGCCTGCACGCGGTTGTCGCCCAGGCGGCTGTCGCGGTAGGCGCGCAAGCGGTCGCCGCGTTGATCGAGGCGGGCGAGTCCCGCATCCGTGCCCACCCACACCGCGCCATCGGCGGATTCGGCGATGGCGCGCACGCGCAGCGGCTGACCGGCGGCGACCAGCTCCGTGGGCAGCGTGAGCCGCGTGACGTCCAAATTGGCGGCCGAGAGACGGTCCAGGCCGCTCGCGGAGCCGATCAGCGTGTCGCCACCGCGCAGGTGCACGATGCTGAAAATGGAATCGTCGGAGATGGAATTCCGATCGGTGTTCGAGTGACGGATGCGTCGCAGCTCACCACTGCGCGGATCGAAGATCGCGACGCCCGCATCCCGCGAGCCGAGCCACAGCCTGCCGAGGCGATCGCGCGCCAGCGCGCGCACCCGTTGCAGATCCGGCGCATCGCGCAGCGCGGGTGGTGCTTCGAGCAGGCCGGTCGAGGCGCTGCGGAACACCACGCCGCCACCGTCGGTCGCGATCCACAGGCCATCTTCACTCGACACCAACGCCGCGATCCAGCCGCTCGGCAGCGTCTGCGCGACACTGCGCTCGTGGCGCAGCTGGCGGAATTCGTAACCGTCGAAGCGGTTCAGCCCGTCCTCGGTGCCGAACCACATGAAACCTTCGCTGTCCTGCACGATGGCATTGACTGCCTGCTGCGAGAGGCCCTCTTCGAGGCTGTAGCGCTGCACGCTGAGCGGCGGAGTGGCGAACGCGCCCGCGCCGAACGCCGCGCACAGCAGTGCGAACGCGAAGCGGACGGTTCGAGAAGGCGTGTTGTTTCCCCGCGCGATTGGCATTTTCGTAGGTGGCGGATGACTCCGATGCCAATCGTAGTGGCGCGGGCGCGCCGGCTATGTGATAGGCGTCTGATGCCCCGCCCCTAAGGAGCCGTCCGATTGCGCTACCAGCTTATAAGTGTGACGGGCATCACGCTCAACGGCCTCGTCAGGTCCACTCCACCACGGCGACGCCGAGCGAACGCGCCGCGCGCCGGGCGCCGGCGCTGCCGTTCACGAGCACGCCATGCTTCGCCAGCGCGAGGTGCGGCAGGTCGGATGCGCTGTTGCCGTACGCGAACGACTCCGTGTCCGCGCGTGCCGCCAGCAGCTCGCGGAACACGCGCGCTTTTTCCTCCCCGCGCCGGTTCGCGGTAGTGAGACTGCCTTCGAGCCGGTCGCCGTCCCAGCGCACCCCGGTCGAGACCACCTCGTGGAAGCCGAGCTGCCGCGCGAACTCCGGCACGTAGAAATCGACGCTCGCGGACATGAGCACCAGGCGATGGCCGGCGTCGCGGTGCCGGCGGATCGTGGCGAGCGCGTCCGCGAAGCAGCGGTGCGCGATGGTATCGGTGACGAAGCGCTCGCTGGCCGCGCTGAGCTCGGCGCGCGCGCAGCCGCGCAGCGTCCGGCGCAGCAGCGACTGCTTGAGCGCGCCGCGGTCGTGGTCGAAGGCGAAGCGCGCCGCGGCCGGGATCACACCTAGCAAGCGCAGCAGCCGCGGCGGCCGGCGCGCCAGCACCCGCAGCACGAGCGGAAAGAGCGTGTCGCGATGCGTGATGGTGCCGTCGAGGTCGAAGCAGGCGAGTGCCATGTGGGCGGCGATGGTACCGCGACCCTGCCATGATTCGTCACAATTGCATCGCGCCCATTGCACGATTGCCGCCGAAGCTGCCGGCGCACCAACGGAGGTCGCCCATGCAATGGACTCGTCGCTTCATCCCACCGCTGATCGGCAAGATCATCGTCGTCGGCTTCCTCATGCTGATCCTGCTCATTCCCATCGCCTCGCTCGACGGCCTGGTGGCCGAGCGCGTCGGCATGCGGCAGACCGCGGCGGCGCGCGTCGCGGAATCGTGGGGCGGAGCGCAGACCACCGCGGGCGTACTGCTCGCCATCCCCGTCGAGACGACGCGCGTGGTCATCGAGCAGAGCGCGGCGGGGCGCGAAACGCAGCGCACGGAAGTGGACCGCAACGTGCTGTACGTGCTGCCGGATACGCTCGACGTGGTGGCGGAGGCCGCGCCGGACTATCGAACCGTCGGGCTGTATCGCACGCCGGTCTATCTCGCGCACGTGCGCATCGAAGGCGCGTTCAGGAATCGGGATTTCGCGCACCTGCTCGCGGCGAAGGAGGGACGAGAGGTCAAGTGGGCCGAGGCGCGCCTGCTGGTGCTCAATTCCGAGTCGCGCGCGTTGCGTGCCGTCGACGACCTCACCGTGGCGGGCGAGTCGCTGCAGGTGTCGGCCGACGCGTATGCCGGTTCGGCCGGCATCTCCACCGGCGTGCCGGAGGCGGCATTGCGCGAGGCGTCGAGCGTGCCCTTCCACCTGAGTCTCACGCTCGCCGGAAGCGCGCGGCTGACATTCCTGCCGCTGGCGCGCAAGGCCGACATCCGCATGAAGTCGACCTGGCCGCATCCGAAGTTCGAAGGCGCGCCGGCGCCGCTCGAGCCCGAGATCTCCGACGCGGGCTTCACGACGCACTGGTCGGTGCTCGAGATCAATCGCAGCTTCGGCCAGAGCTGGTACGACTCGCAGGTGCGCGCCGGCGAGCCCGTCGAAGCCGCGCTGGCCCAGAGCGGCGTAGGCGTCACGTTCTACGAGCCGGTGGACGTGTACCAGCGCAACTACCGCGCCGTGCACTACGCGATGCTGCTGATCGGCATCACCTTCCTCACGTTCTTCCTCTGGGAGCACGTGAGCGGCATCGCCATCCACGGCATGCAGTACCTCATGGTCGGCGTCGCGCTCGCCATGTTCTACCTACTGCTGCTGGCGCTGTCGGAGCACGTGGCATTCGACCTGGCGTACGGCGTCTCGGCCGGCGCGCTCGTGGCGTTGATAACGGTGTATCTCACCGGCGTGCTCAAGCGGCTGCGGCTGGCGCTGGGCGCGGGCGCGGGGCTCGCGACCCTGTACGCCATGCTGTACTGGATCCTGCGCTCCGAGGACTACTCGCTGCTCATGGGCGCGCTGCTGCTGTTCGGGTTGCTGGCCATCCTCATGGTCGCGACGCGACGCGTGGACTGGACACGCGTCGCATCGCGGGAGGAGCAGGCGCCGGCCGATTAGTCAGGCCGCGGCGCGGGCGGCGAGCGCGGCGGCGGCGCGCCGTACCGCCGCGTCGCGCTCGACCTGCATGGACTCCATGCGGGCGCGCGCGGCGCGCAGCACCGGCTCGCGCGCGAGCTCGGGCCGGCCGGATTCGAACGGCGGCGCCGGTGCGTACTCCAGCGCGAGCTGCACCGTCTCCGCGTGGTCGCGGCCGGCCACTTCGGCCATGACCGCCAGCGCCAGGTCGATGCCGGCGGTGACGCCGCCGCCCGTGATGACGTTGCCATCGCGGACCACGCGCGCCGGATCGGGCGTGACGCCGAACTCGGCCAGCAGGCCGCGCCACGCCCAGTGACAGGCGGCGCGTTTTCCCTGCAGCAGCCCCGCCGCGGCCAGCAGCAGCGAACCCGTGCACACCGAGGTGACGTAGCGCGCGCCCGCGCCGAGACGGCGCAGCGCGGCGATGTAGACGCCGTCGTTCATCGCCTCCACCGTGCCGAAGCCGCCCGGCACGCACAGCAGCGCGCATTCGCGCACGTCCTCGAGCCGTTCGAGGCCGGCGAAGCGCATCCCGCGGTCCACTTGCAGATCACCGCCGGCGACCGAAGCCAGCACACAGTGCGCGCCGGGCAGGCGTGACAGCACCTCGTACGGACCCGTGAAGTCGAGCTGCGTGATGCGTGGGAAGAGGGCGAAGACGATGGGAAAGTGCTGCGACATGCGTGCCTCCTGCGGCCGGCGTGGTTGACGGGCGCCATGGTGGCCGCCGACACTGCTGGCGTAAATGACAGTCTTCCCTCGTTTCGTGCCAACGGGCGTTTCATGAGCCGCCGCATCGCCTTCCTCATCTTCCCCGACTTCCAGCTGCTGGATGCGGCCGGGCCCATCGCGGCGTTCGAGATCGCCGAGCGCTACCGGCCCGGGAGCTATCTACTGCGGCTCGTGGCGCCGGTGGCCGGTGCCGTGGCGAGCACGTCGGGCGTCAGCATGAATGCCGTGCGGCTCGGCGCGCCGGCGTCCGTCGATACGCTGATCGTCGCGGGCGGCGAGGGTACGCGCGCGGCATCGGGTGAAGCGCGCATCCTGAAGTTCGTGCGCGACTGCGCGGTGCGCTCGCGACGGGTGGCGAGTGTCTGTTCCGGGGCTTACATCCTGGCGGCCACGGGCTGCCTCGACGGCCGGCCCGCCACGACTCACTGGACCCGCGGCTCCGACCTCGCCCGCAAGTTTCCACGGGTCGAAGTGGTGCCGGATCGCATCTTCGTGAAGTCGGGGAAATTCTGGAGCTCGGCGGGGATCACCGCGGGCATCGACCTGTCCCTGGCGCTCATCGCCGAGGATCTCGGCGAAAGCATCGCGCGCAAGGTGGCGCAGCAGCTGGTGGTGTACTACCGGCGGCCGGGCGGCCAGTCGCAGTTCTCCACGCTGCTCGATCTCGAGCGTGCGGACGGGCGGTTCGCTCCGCTGCTCGACCACGTGCGCAACAACCTGCGCGCGCGCCTGTCGGTGACGGAGCTCGCGGCGCAGGCCTGCATGAGCCCGCGCAACTTCGCGCGCGCGTTCCAGGGCGAGACGGGCACCACGCCGGCGAAGGCCGTGATGCGCCTGCGGGCCGAGACGGCGCGTGCGCAGCTGGATAGCGGTGCGACCTCGGTACAGGCAGTGGCACGCGAGTGCGGCTTCGGCGATCCGGAGCGCATGCGCCGGGCGTTCATCGCGCTGTTCGGCCGGCCGCCGGCAGCCATGCGGACGCGTTAGCCGGCGGCCTCGGGGGAATTGGGGACATTCCTCATTTCGTTGTAACAATCGAGTCGTCGCCGCGCCTGCTGCGTTCACCGAAAGTTGTTACAACGAAATGAGGAATGTCCCCAATTCCGTGCCGCCCCGCATCACGAGCCGCTGCGGACTACGCGGCCTTGGCCGCGAGCTGGCGCAGTACGTACTGGAGGATGCCGCCGTGGCGGTAGTAGTCGCGCTCCTTCGGCGTATCGATGCGCACCCGCGCCTCGAACGTGACGGGCGAGCCTTTGGGAGGCGTCGCCACCACTTTCACGGTCTTGGCCTCGGCGTTGTTCAGTCCGGTGATCTCGAACACCTCGTTGCCCATGAGGCCGAGCGTCGCGGCGGTCTTGCCGGCCGGGAACATGAGCGGCAGGACGCCCATGCCGATGAGATTGCTGCGATGGATGCGCTCGAAGCTCTCCGCGATGACGGCGCGCACGCCGAGCAGCATGGTGCCCTTGGCGGCCCAGTCACGCGACGAGCCGGTGCCATATTCCTTGCCGGCGAGGATGACGAGCGGCGTGCCTTCCTGCTTGTAGCGCATGGCGGCATCGAAGATGGACATCTGTTCACCCGAGGGAATGTGGACGGTGACGCCGCCCTCGGTGCCGGGCGCGAGCAGGTTGCGCAGGCGGATGTTGGCGAAGGTGCCGCGCATCATCACTTCATGGTTGCCGCGGCGTGCGCCGTACGAATTGAAGTCGAGTGGCTGCACACCCTTCGACACCAGGTACTTGGCCGCCGGGCTGGTCTTGGCGATGTCGCCGGCCGGCGAGATGTGATCGGTCGTCACGCTGTCGCCTAACAAAGCCAGGCAGCGCGCGCCGGTGACGTCGGTGACGGCCCGGGGCGTCATCGTCATGCCTTCGAAATAGGGCGGGTTGCGCACGTAGGTGGATTCTTCCTGCCAGTCGTAGATCTTGCCCTGTGGAATCTTGATGGCCTGCCAGTTGGCCTCGCCGGTGAACACGCTGGCATAGCTCTTCTTGAACATGCCGGAATCGAGCGATTCGCGCACGGCGTCCGCGACTTCCTGGTCCGACGGCCAGATGTTGGCGAGCAGCACGGGCTTGCCGTCCGGGCCGGTACCGAGCACGTCCTGCTGCAGGTCGACGTCCATGGTGCCGGCGAGCGCATACGCGACCACGAGCGGCGGCGAGGCGAGGAAGTTCATCTTCACTTCCGGATGCACGCGGCCTTCGAAATTGCGGTTGCCGGACAGGACGGACGTGGCGACGATGTCGCCCGCCTTGATGCCGGCCGAGATCTCGGGCTTCAGCGGCCCCGAGTTGCCGATGCAGGTGGTGCACCCGTAGCCGACCACGTTGAACCCGATGGACTCGAGCGGCCCTAACAACCCTGCCTTCGTCAGGTAATCGGTGACCACGCGCGAGCCCGGCGCGAGGCTGGTTTTCACCCAGGGCTTGGACTTGAGGCCGAGCTTCGCGGCATTGCGCGCCAGCAGCCCGGCGGCCATCAACACGTAGGGGTTCGAGGTGTTCGTGCAGCTGGTGATCGCGGCGATCATCACCGCGCCATCACGGATTTCCTCCTTGCGGCCGCCGAGCAGGATGTCGGCATGACCGGTGGCCGTGGGATTCTTCTTCGTGCGCTCTTCGGCCATCGTCTTGAGCGCCGCGCGGTAGACGCTCTTGGCCTTCGACAGCGGCACGCGATCCTGCGGACGCTTCGGGCCCGCGAGGCTGGGCTCGACCGTGGCCAGGTCGAGCTCGAGCACGTCGGTGTAGTCGGCGGCCTTGGCGCCGTTGACGCGCCACATTCCCTGCGCCTTCGCATAGGCCTCGACCAGCGCAATCTGCTCCGGCGGCCGGCCGGACAGCTCGAGGTATCGCAGCGTCTCCTCGTCGATCGGGAAGATGCCGCAGGTGCTGCCGTACTCGGGCGCCATGTTGGCGATGGTGGCGCGGTCGGCGAGCGGCAGGTTCGCGAGGCCATCGCCGAAGAACTCGACGAATTTGTCGACCACGCCTTTCTTGCGCAGCATCTCGGTGACGGTGAGCACGAGATCGGTGGCCGTGCAGCCCGGCTTCATCGAGCCCGACATCTTGAAGCCGATGACTTGCGGAATGAGCATGGTCACGGGCTGGCCTAACATGGCCGCTTCGGCCTCGATGCCGCCCACGCCCCAGCCGAGCACGCCGAGGCCGTTGATCATGGTGGTATGGGAATCGGTGCCGACGACCGTGTCGGGATACGCCAGGTTTTGGCCCTCGGTTTCGTTGTGGAAGATCACGCGCCCGAGGTATTCGAGGTTCACCTGGTGGACTATGCCGGTGTTGGGCGGCACCACTTTGAAATTGCGGAACGCCGTCTGGCCCCAGCGCAGGAATGCATAGCGCTCGCCGTTGCGTTCGAATTCGATCTTGTTGTTGGCCGCGAGCGAACCGGCGTTGCCGTAGTCGTCCACCTGCACCGAATGGTCGATCACGAGCTCGGCGGGGTTCAGCGGATTGATGCGCTCGGGGTTGCCACCGAGCTTCTGCACCGCCTCGCGCATCGCCGCGAGGTCGACGACGCAGGGCACGCCGGTGAAGTCCTGCATGATGACGCGCGCCGGAGTGAAGTCGATCTCGTAGGAGGGCGCGGCCTTCGCCTCCCAATTGAGCACCGCGTCGATGTCAGCCTTGGTGACGTTGACGCCGTCTTCGTAGCGCAGCAGGTTTTCCAGCAGGATCTTGAGCGAGAACGGCAGGCGCGCGACCTTGTCGGCCGGTAGCGAGGCGAAGCTCCAATAGTCATAGGAGCGCGAGCCGACTTTGAGGGTCGAGCGGGTCTGGGAACTGCCGGTCATGAATCTTCTCCTGACATCGAATGCGAGCGAAAAACAAGCGGCGCATTCTAACTCAGGCGTGATGCTTCCGGCGTCGTGTGCTCGATGACGCCGCCGCCGAGGCAGCGATCGCCGTCGTACAGCACCGCGAACTGTCCGGGCGTCACCGCACGTTGCGGTTCGGTGAATCGCACCTCGATCGCGCCATCCGGCCGCACGGCGGCTTGGCAGGCCTGGTCGGCCTGGCGATACCGCACCTTGATCTTTGATTCGAATCCGCTCGATTGGAAATGCGTCGGGTTGGCTGCCGCCGAGGGTTGCACCAGCCAGTTGCACGGGCCGGTGGCCAGTGCCCGGCTCACGAGCAAAGGATGGTCGTGGCCCTGCACGGCCGTGAGCTCGTTGCGCGCGAGATTCTTCGCCGCGACGTACCAGGCTTGCTCGTCGTGGCCGGCGCGGCCGCCGATCTCGAGCCCGCCGCGCTGGCCGAGCGTGTAGAAGGCGAGGCCGCGGTGTCTGCCGACCACTTCGCCGCGCTCGCTGACGATGTCACCCGGTGACGTCGGAATGTAGCGCGCCAGGAATTCCCGGAACGGCCGTTCTCCGATGAAGCAGATGCCGGTACTGTCGGGCTTGTCGTACACGGGAAGCCCCGCTTCGCGCGCCAGCACGCGCACCTCGCGCTTGGTGAGCTCGCCGAGCGGAAACGCGACGCGCGCAAAATGCGCGCGCGCCACGGCGTGCAGGAAATAGGACTGGTCCTTTTCGGCATCGAGCGCCTTGCGCAGCACGGGGCCGGTGTCGGATTGCTCGAGGCGTGCGTAGTGGCCGGTGGCGAAGCGCCGTGCGCCGAGGCGACTCGCATAGTCGAGGCAGATGCCGAACTTGATTTCGCGATTGCACAGCACGTCCGGATTCGGCGTGCGGCCGGCACGGTACTCACCCAGGAAATAGTCGAACACGCGGTCGCGGTATTGCGCCGCGAAGCTCACGCGATGCAGGGGGATGCCGAGCTCGTCCGCCACGGCCCTAGCATCCTGGAAATCCTGCGCGCCCGTGCAGTAGGCGTCGTCGTCCTCCCAGTTGCTCATGTAGAGGCCGTGCACCTCGTATCCGGCGCGCACGAGCAGCAGCGCCGCGACGGCGGAGTCGACACCGCCGGACATGCCGACGACGATTCTTTCGCGAACGGGGGAGCTCACGGCGCGGATTGTAAGGGAGGGAAAAAGGGGACAGATCTATTTATTGCGAATCCCGACAATACCGGTAGAAATGCAACAAATAGATCTGTCCCCTCTATTCCTACAAGTTTACGACGGCGGCGACGTTCCGCGCGCTCTCGAGCGCAAGCGTGGCGACGGAGTCGAGCGGCTGGCGCTTGCCCAGCAGATAGTCGTCGATGCAGCGCATGACCAGCGGCGAGCGCAACCGCGCCGGGGCGGCGAGCAGCTGCTCGCGGGACATCCACAGCGCGCGCACGATTCCGGTGTCGAGCGCCTGATCGGCGCGAAAATCCGCGACGGTGCCGCTGAACGCGAATCGCAGGAAGCTGCGGCCGTCGGCCGGGCTGCGCCACAGGTACGTGCCCACCAGCGCCTCGGGCGTGAACTGCCAGGCCGTCTCCTCGCGCGCCTCGCGCACCGCGGCTTCCACCAGCGTTTCGCCGTCCTCGAGATGCCCCGCGGGCTGGTTGAGCACGAGCCTGCCCTTGATGCGCTCCTCCACCATGAGGAACCGCCCGTCGCGCTCGACGACCGCGGCCACCGTGACCTCGGGACTGCAGCGCATGCTCTAACTAGAACTAGCGGGAAGCCCGGCGCGTTTCCGCATCGGGCGCGCTGGCATGCCAGATCTCGTCGAACTCGTCGAGATACTGGCGTGCGATCGGCGGATTGTTGAGGTCGGCGACGCCGTCCCAGCGATCGGAATGCACGCGATAGGCGATGGCGCGGTCGTCGGCGATCAGGTAGCCACAGGCCCGTTGCGGCACGGGGCTCACGGCCGGACGGATGTCGATGCAGCTCGTGAGGCGGCGGCCCATCGCGACGAAGCGGTTGTTGTCGCGCAGGAGCCGCGCGGAATCGGACAGCAGCACGCGCACCTTGGCGAAGCGGCGCGCGAGCACGAAACGTTTCACGATCTCGAGAAAGCCGTTCTGGTCATACAGCTCGGGCTCGAGGTCGGGCGTGTAGATGGACATCAGGCGCTGGGCGCTGGCCGCCACCGCGTCGACCGCCGCGCGCATCTCCTCGAGCGAGCTGATGACGCGTACGTGCTCCTCGGCGCCGGCCGGCAGCGCGGGCAAGGTGTGCGCGTCCGTCGTCGCGGGCGTGCGCGAGATCCTGCTGAAATCGAATTCCCCGGTCGTCATGGATGACGACTACTCCTGAACCGTTCCCCGGTCGGTGTGTGACCTGTGCACGCGAGAGGTTAGGTGGCATGTCTGCGAGACATTGCCAACCGCGTCACGCTTTCACCCGGAATGGCCAAAAACCGGCATGAAAGCGTGTGGCAGCTCGCACTTTACGCGTGTGCGCTGGACACGGACATCGGGGGAAATAGCCGCGTAACACGCGTCAGATAGCCGTCCCGGCCGCCCACCACCGGTGACGGAGGACAAACTAGATGTCCCGAGCCATCCGTGCCGCGAGGCCCAGGTACTGCTGCGGCGCAAGAGCCTTGAGCCGGGTCCGTTCGGCTGCCGCCAGGGGTAGTTTGTCGATGAACGCCGCCAGGCCGCCGGCATCCACCTGCGAGCCGCGGGTGAAATCCTTGAGCAGCTCGTAGCCGTTCGGAACCCCGGCGGCACGCAGCGCGGTCTGCAGCGCCTCGCCCAGCACCTCGTGCGCGCGCTCGATGTCGGCGGCAATCGTTTTCGGATCGGCCGCGATCTTGCCGAGGCCGCGCGCCAGCGAATTCCAGGCGATGAGGGCGTGCGCCAGCGCAACCCCGACGTTGCGCAACACCGTGGAATCCGTGAGATCGCGCTGCCAGCGCGAGATGGGTAGTTTGGCCGCGAAGTGCGTGAGCAGCGCGTTGGCCACCCCGAGGTTGCCCTCGGCGTTCTCGAAATCGATGGGGTTAACCTTGTGCGGCATGGTCGAAGACCCGACCTCGCCGGCGACGGCGCGCTGGCGCAGGTAGCCGAGCGAGATGTAACCCCAGGTATCGCGCGCGAAATCGATGAGCACGGTGTTGATCGCCGCCAGGGCGTCGCAGTATTCGCCGATCCAGTCGTGCGGCTCGATCTGCGTCGTGTATTCGTTCCAGGTGAGCCCCTGCGACTCGACGAACTTGCGCGCAACCGCGGGCCAATCCACCTTCGGCAACGCGGCGACGTGCGCGTTGTAGTTGCCCACTGCGCCATTCCACTTGCCGAGGATATCCACGGCGTCGAACCGGGCGCGGGCCCGCAGCAGGCGCGCCACGACGTTGGCGAATTCCTTGCCGAGCGTCGTCGGGCTGGCGGTCTGCCCGTGCGTGCGCGACAGCATCGCGAGGTCCGCGTGCTCGTGCGCGAGCGCGCGCAGCTTGTCGATGAGCTTGCCGAGCTCGCCCGACAAGACGCCGCGCGCGGCGCGCAGCATGCGCGCGTAGGCCAGGTTGTTGATGTCCTCGGACGTGCAGCCGAAGTGCACCAGCTCGAGCACGGCGGGGCTGGCTCCGCCGGCGTGCAGTTTCTCGCGCACGAAGTACTCCACGGCCTTCACGTCGTGGTTGATGCGCGCCTCGATGGTCTTCACCGCCGCGGCGGCGTCGTCGCCGGGTTCGAGCGCCAGCGCGGCCGCGAGCTGTTTCACCCCGTCCGGCAGCGGCTGCGCGAGCATCTGCGGCACGGATTCGGCGAGAGTGAGCAGCCAGGCCGCCTCGATGCGCACCCGCTCGCGGATGAGGCCGCTCTCCGACAGCACCGCGCGCAGCGGGTCCGCACCCTTGCGATATCGGCCATCGACCGGGGAAAGCGCGGACAAGGCGACGGGATCCATGCTGAAGATGCCTCGAAAATGTGCTGCTAGACTGGCCGCGCATGATATCCCGTGATTCACGCAAAGAGCACGACAGCTTCGGCGACATCGAAGTCGCCGCCGACGCGCTGTGGGGCGCGCAGACCGAGCGGGCGCGGCGCAATTTCGCGCTGAGCGATGCGCGCCTGCCCGCAGATTTCATCGCCGCGCTGGCGCTGATCAAGGCCTCCGCGGCGCGCGCCAATGCGCAGCTCGGGCTGCTGCCGGCCGACGTGGCCGCGGCCATCGAGAACGCCGCGTTGAGCATCGCGCGCGGCGAGCACGGTGCGCAGTTCCCGCTCGACGTCTACCAGACGGGCAGCGGCACCAGCACCAACATGAATGCGAACGAGGTCATCGCGACGCTCGCGTCGCGCGCACTGGGCAGGCCGGTGCATCCGAACGACCATGTCAACATGTGCCAGAGCAGCAACGATGCGATCCCGAGCGCCATCCACGTGAGCGCGGCCATGGTCACGCGCCGCGAGCTCCTGCCGGCACTGGAATCGCTGCGCGCCGTGCTCACGGACAAGGAGCGCGCATGGCAGTCGGTGCTCAAGACCGGCCGCACGCATCTCATGGACGCCACCCCGATGACGCTCGGGCAGGAGGCCTCGGGCTGGCGCGCGCAGATCGACCTGGCGCTCGAGCGGCTGCGCGCCAGCGAGCCGCGTCTGCTGGCGCTCGCCCAGGGCGGCACCGCCATTGGCACGGGCATCAACGCGCACGTCGGGTTCGCGCCGCAATTCATCGCCGGGCTGCGGGCGTTGACGGGTCTGCCGTTCACGACGGCCGCCAATTTCTTCGCCGCGCAGGGCACGCAGGACACGGCCGTCGAGTTTTCCGGGCAGCTGCGCGCGCTCGCGGTCGCCCTCATGAAGATCGTCAACGACCTGCGCTGGATGGGCTCCGGTCCGCTGGCCGGGCTCGCCGAGCTCAAGCTGCCGGCACTGCAGCCCGGCAGCAGCATCATGCCGGGCAAGGTGAACCCCGTGATTCCCGAAGCGGTCGCGATGATCGCCGCGCACGTGATGGGGCTCGACGCCGCCATCGCCATCGCGGGGCAGTCCGGGAATTTCCAGCTCAACGTCATGCTGCCGCTGATCGCGAACAATCTCATCACCGCGATCCGGCTGCTGTCGGGCGGCGCGCGCGCGCTCGGCGAGCGTTGCATCGCGGGCGCCGAGCCGAATCTCGCGCAGCTCGACGACGCGCTGGCGCGCAATCCAATCCTCACGACCGCGCTCAACCCGGTGATCGGCTACGAGCGCGCCGCGGCGATCGCCAAGCGCGCCTACGCGCAAGGACGGCCGGTGTTCGATGTCGCATTGGAGATGTCCGGCCTCGGCGCGGACGAGCTGCGCCGCCTGCTCGATCCGGCGACGCTCACGCGCGGCGGCCTGACGGAAGCCGGAGGCGCCGGTTGAGCGCAGCGACCGCGGATGCGCAGCTGCGCGATCGGATCATGCGTCGCTTCGCGGGCTCCCAGCCGCGCCACGAGATCACCGACTGGCGCCTGCTCGGTGTCGACACCGACCGTGTGAAGCGCCTGCAGCGCCACTTTCCCGTGGATCCTGTGCCGGCGGCGGTGCTGGTGCCGCTGGTCGACCGGCCCGAGGGCCTCACCGTGCTGCTCACGCAGCGTGCCTCGCAGCTCGCCAAGCACGCGGCGCAGATCGCGTTTCCCGGCGGCCGGCTCGACGACACGGATCCGGACGTCGCGAGCGCGGCGCTGCGCGAGGCGCACGAGGAGATCGGCCTCGACCGCTCGCGCGTGGAGGTCTTCGGCTATCTACCCGACCATGTGGTGATCAGCGGCTACCGCGTCACGCCGGTGTTGTCCCTGGTGCGGCCGCCGTTCACGCTGACGCTCAATCCCGCGGAGGTCGCCGACGTGTTCGAAATGCCGGTGCGCCACGTGTTCGACCGCGCCAACCACAAGGCGCGGCTGCGGCGCGTGGGCGACGAGGACATGCTGCTGTACGACATTCCATGGCAGGGGCAGAACGTCTGGGGCGCCACGGCCGGCATGCTGCTGACGCTGGTGCGCATGGTCGAGGAGGGCGCATGAGCGCCGACCCGGCCGCGGCGCTGGCGCGCCTGCTCGAGATCATGCGCCGGCTGCGCGATCCGGCGGGCGGCTGCCCCTGGGATCGCGAGCAGAGCTTCGCGAGCATCGCCCCGTACACCATCGAGGAAGCCTACGAGGTCGCCGAGGCCATCGGCCGCGGCGATCCGCACGCGCTCGAATCCGAGCTCGGCGACCTGTTGTTCCAGGTGGTGTTTCACGCGCAGCTCGGCACCGAGCGCCAGTGGTTCGACTTCGCCAGCATCGCCGCGGCAATCTCCAACAAGCTCACCGAACGGCATCCGCACGTGTTCGGCGACGCGCAGATCGCCTCGACTGCCGAGCAGAACCGGGCCTGGGAGGAGCACAAGGCACGCGAGCGTGCGGCGCAGACCTCGAAGGATGCCGCCGCCGCGAGCGAGCTCGCCGACGTGCCCCTGGCGCTGCCGGCGCTGGCGCGTGCCGCGAAGCTCGGCAAACGCGCCGGCCGGGTGGGATTCGACTGGCCCGACGCGGGCGGCGTGCGCGACAAGATCGACGAGGAGCTGCGCGAGATCGACGCCGTGCCCGCGCACGACGACGAACAGCGCGCGGAGGAAGTGGGCGACCTGCTGTTCGCGGCCGCGAACTGGGCGCGGCACTTGGGCGTGGATGCGGAGGAGGCTTTGCGGCTCGCCAATGCGAAGTTCGAGCGGCGCTTCCGTGCCATGGAGCGGCGCGCCGCCGAGCGCGGGCTGGCGTTGAAATCGCTCGACGCGGCCGCGTGGGACGCGCTGTGGAACGAGGCCAAGTCGGAAAAGAGCCCGAAATAGGCCTCGGATCGGCCGTTTCCGACGTTCAGTAGGGATTCATGGGCTGGTGCCTAGAGTCTGCCTCACGGTCCGGACGATCCGGCCGACGGAGGCTTTATGGCGAGCAGCAAGAAAGTGATGGTGGGGTTGATGGCCGCGGTGGTCGCTTTCGCCAGTGCCGGCGCGCTGGCCCAGGATGACCGCTATGACGATCGCTACGATCGTCGGTCGGATCGCCCGCCGAACGATCGGCCGGATGGCCGCTACGACGATTCGTACGACGGCGAATACGACTACGCGAAAGTCATCGATGTCGAGCCGCTCACGCGCCGCGTGCGCGTCTCCACGCCCACGCGCGAATGCTGGGACGAAACGCGTTATGAACAGCCCGCTCCGTACTACGGTCCGTCGCGTGAGCGCGGCGGTGCCACGCTGCTCGGCGCCGCCATCGGCGCGGTCATCGGCCACCAGGTCGGCCACGGCCACGGACGTCGCGCGGCCACGGTCGCAGGCGCAGTGGTGGGTGGCGCGATCGCGCGCGACCAGGCCGAGCGACGCGCCGTGCAGAACGGCAGCCACGCATCGGTGCCGCCGCGTGAGTACACGGTGGAGCGCTGCCAGACCCGCTACGACGACCAGTGGGAAGAGCGCGTCGACGGTTACCGGGTCACTTATGTGTACAACGGCCGCCGTCAGGTCACGACGCTGCCGTACAAGCCCGGCGATCGCATCCGCGTGCGCGTCGACGTGAGCCCGGCGGAGTAATGCAGGAATTGTTTGCCATGGCGGTGCAGGCTGTCGGTTTCACGACTTTGACAGCCCGCATCGCCTTTTCCGCGCAAACTATTAGACTTGTGCCCCTCATGAGAAAGCTTCGCAAGGGACTCATCCCCGCCGCACTGGTGTTCATCGGTCTCGGACCGCTGTCGCTGGCGCACGGCATGGCGGGTTCCAGGGAGCCCACCGGCACGAACGTCGAGGTCGGGGCCAATGGCTTCGTGCCGCGGCGTGACGGCATCTCGCTCGACGAAGCGGTGAGCCGCGCCGAAGCACAGTATCGCGCGCGCGTGGTGCGCAGCGACGTGCAGGACGAAGACGGCCGCAAGGTGTACGTATTGAAGCTGCTGTCCGAGGACGGCCGCGTGTTCACCGTCCGCATCGACGCCTCGACCGGCAGGATGCGTTAGTGCGCGCTCTGGTCGTGGAGGACGAAGCCTCCCTGCGTGAAGGATTGCGCGACCAGCTCGTGAAGCAGGGCTTCACCGTGGACGTCGCGGCCGACGGGGAGGAAGGGCTGTTCGCCGCCAGTGAATATCCGCTCGACATCGCGGTGATCGATCTCGGGTTGCCCAAGCTGCCGGGGCTGGAGCTCATCCGCAAGCTGCGCTCCACCGGCAAGAAGTATCCCATCCTCATCCTCACGGCACGCGATCGCTGGCAGGACAAGGTCGAAGGGCTGCAGGCCGGCGCCGACGATTACGTCGCGAAGCCGTACCACTTCGAAGAAGTGCTGGCGCGCATGCAGGCCCTGCTGCGCCGGGCGGGCGGCTGGGCCACGCCGGTGCTCGAGTGCGGACCGATCAAGCTCGACACGCGCGCGCAGACGGTCACGCTGCAGGGCGCCTCGATCGAGCTCACGACGTTCGAATACCGCATTCTCGAGCACATGATGCTGCGCGCCGGCGACGTCATCTCGAAAACCGAGCTCACCGAGCGGCTCTATGACCAGGACTACGAACGCGACAGCAACGTCATCGAGGTGTTCATCGGACGCCTGCGGCGCAAGCTCGACCCCGACGAAACCCTGCATCCCATCGAGACGCTGCGCGGCCGCGGTTACCGCTTCGCCATAGCCCGCAATGAAACGGCGCCCGCTCCGGGCGCGTAGTTAGACTGGGAAGCTCGTCGGGGTGTCCGCGCCATCACTCAGACGCCGGCTCATGTTGTCGGTGCTCGGCGTGCTGGTCGTGTTCTTCGGCCTCACCGTCTTCCTGCTCGACATGCTGTTCCGCGACGCCGCCGGACGCAGCCTGCGCGAGGTGCTCGACGCGCAGATGGTCGCGCTGGTCGCGGCGGCGGACCCGGATGGGCCCGAATCCGTCACCCCCACCGCGCTGCTCGACACGCGCTTCGAGACGCCGGGGTCGGGCCTGTACGCGGAAATCCGTTCCGGCAGCGGCGAGAGCATCTGGCGCTCGCAGTCGACGATCGGCACCGACGTGCAGTTCGGTCCCCCGCTCGAAAGCGGCGAGCGCAAATTCCTCCGCACCGAGATAGCGGGCAAGCACATTCGTCTCGCGGTGGCGAGCCGCGGCCTCGTGTGGGACCTGCACGGCCAGCCCGCCCGCTTCACGTTCAGCGTCGCATCGAGCCTCGAAGCCTACGAGGAGCAGGTCGCCGAATTTCGCCAGCAGCTGGTCGGCTGGTTTGCGGGGCTCGCGCTGCTGTTCGTCGCGACGCTCGCGCTGCTGGTGCGCTGGCTGTCGCAGCCGATGCGCCGCCTCGAGCGGGAGATCAAGGAAGTCGAGGCGGGCGCGCGCGATCGGCTGGGCGAGCACTGGCCGACCGAGCTCGCTCCGGTGACCGGCAATCTCAACGTGCTGCTCGACGGTGAGCGCCAGCGCATCAAGCGCTATCGCGACACCCTCGGCAACCTGGCGCACAGCCTCAAGACGCCGCTGGCGGTGATGCGCCAGGCGCTCGGGGCCGGCGGCGCGCCGGAACAGGCCGCATTCGGTGCGGCGCTGAACCGCGAGATCGACCGCATGACCGACATCATCGAGCACCAGATGAAGCGCGCGGCGGCCAGCGGTGGCGTGCTGCTGGGCCAGGCGCCGGTGGACCTGGCGCCGGTGGTCGCCGAGCTGCGCGGCGCACTGCTCAAGGTCTACGGCAACAAGGATCTGCTGTTCGAAGCGGCGATCGCGCCGGGAGCGCAGTTCATCGGCGATCGCGCCGATCTCATGGAGCTGCTCGGCAATCTGCTCGACAACGGCTGCAAGTGGGCGAAGTCGCGCGTGCGCATCACGGCGAGCATCGATGCGGCCTCGGACTCGCGCGCCGCGCTCGGCATCGTGATCGAGGACGACGGCCCCGGCATCGCGGCCGCCGATCGCGCCAGGGTCCTCGAGCGCGGCGGCCGCGCCGACGAGGCCACGCCCGGCCACGGGCTCGGGCTCGCGATGGTGCACGACACCGTGGCCTTGTACGGCGGCGCCATGCGCATCGATGCATCGCCGCTCGGCGGCGCGCGTCTCGACCTCAAGCTTCCGGGCCGGGCCGGACCCGCGACCTAGAGCAAGCGACCCAGCCGCCGCTCGATGAGCGAGCGCTCCCACTCGGGCCCGAGGAAGCGGATCACCAGTACATCCGCTCGTCGCGCGAGAGCTCCCAGAGACCCTTGCCCGGGAAATCGTAGTGCGCGAACGAGGTACGTTGCGCGCGGATGTCCTGCGCGACCGCTACCGGATCTGGCAACGATGGCGGAGCGGCACGGCACCGCCCGACAGCACGAGGCATCCCTCGGTGGCCGCGGCACGGCGGAGCCTTCCCGCGGTCGCTACGGCGCTTCTTTCACTTCGAACGTGATGCCCTGGGCCAGCGGCAGCTCGCGGCTCCAGTTGATGGTGTTCGTCTGGCGGCGCATGTAGGCCTTCCACGAATCGGAGCCCGACTCGCGTCCGCCGTCCGTGTCCTTCTCGCCGTCGAACGCGCCGCCGATCTCGGTACTGGACGTGCCGATGTTCACGTTCGCGATT
>JBIOZI010000299.1:0-22796 GCA_044871085.1 Steroidobacteraceae bacterium
GCGCGCATCACGCGCCGCATGTGTGAAAAGCCCGCCGCGCCCACCGTCACGAACACCAGCGGCAGCACCAGCGAATACATTCCCGCGCCCGGCCGCAGCGACTCGAGCCACTGATAGATCAGTATGCCGGCGGGAGGTCCGATGGCGCCGCGCACCCCCGTGAGCGTGACGTGCACACCCATGTAGTGCTGCGCGCGACCGACCGACGCGAAATCATTGTGCCCGAGATTCCAGCCGAGGTTCGATCCCGCGTATGAAAAAGCCAGTGCCACCGCACCCACCCACAGCAGCGGCAACCACCCGGCCCAGGCGCCGACCGTGAGCAGCGCGACCGCCGCGACCAGCGCCCAGCTCTGGCGCGCGCGGTATTCGACCACGTGGCCTTCGTCGAACATGCGCGCCCAGAACGGCACGAACAGCGGCAGCAGCCCGAGCGGCACCACCGACAGCAATGCGATCTGCAGGCTCGCGGCGAGGTGCAGGTGCTCGCTGAAGATCACGACCAGCTGCGAGGTGAGCATGAGGTTGCCGCCGCCGAACACACCCATCCAGAACATGTACTCGCGAAAGTGCGGATCGGCGCGCAGGATCTCCGCCAGCATGCGCAGGCTGAACGGCTCGCTGCGGCCCGCGACCGCGTTCTCCTCGGCGAGCAGCGCGAATTCGCGCCGCACGCGGGCGGCGCGATACAGCCAGGCCGCCAGCAACCCGGCCGCCGCGCCGGCGCCGTACAGCCAGCGCGAATCGATGCGACCCGTATCCAGCGTCCACGCCGCCAGGGTCGCCGCCCCCGCGACCGCCAGCGAGCTCGCGATGACGATGCGCCCCGTGTAACGCCCGATCGCCTGCCGCGGATAGTTCGCGCTCCAGATCGCCGCGCGCACGGTGAGCAGCCCGGTCCACACGACCCGCGCGACCAGGATGGACACGACCGCGAACGCGAGTCCGCCGAGCGCGCGCGGCGCGAGCCCTAACAATCCGACCAGCAGCGCGAAACCGGCCTGCAGGCCGACCATGAGGCCGATGCGGGCGCGCCCGTGGGCGAGGTTCGCCCACACGAAGCTCACCACGTTGGAGAGCGCCGGCGCACCGCTGACGAACGCCACCGCGAGGTTCACGATCCACGGGTCGGCCGCGTTCGCGAAGATCTTCTTGATGAGCACCGCCGCGGTCGCGCCCTCGACCAGGCCGAGCGTGAGTCCGAGCAGGGCCCAGGGAGCGATTTCGCGCCGGAATGCCACCTCCGCCCCGCGGGATTCCGCCGGGCGTTCGCGCGGCTTCAACGCCACTCCATCAGCCCCTTTCCATCATCCGAACCGCTGCCGGATCAGCCGGTACAGCGCGCGCACGGTGTGTGGATCGGCGCCGACCGGGCGGCCGGGACGCTCTTTTGCGTTCCATGCGTACACGTCGCCGTGCAGCCAGTTGCGCGTGCGCGTCACGAAACGCTTGAGGAACAGCGCGCCGATGATCGAGCCCGCGAAGGCGGTGCTCGAGACATTGTTGAGATCGGCTACGCGGCTCGCGAGCTCGTCGTCGTAGCCGCCCCACAGGGGCATGGGCCACATCGGGTCCGCCTCCTGCTCACCGACGTGGCGCAGCTGCATCGCGAGCTCCGCGGGGGTCGAGTAGATAGCCGGCAGCTCCGGCCCGAGCGCGACGCGTGCCGCGCCGGTGAGCGTCGCGAGATCGACCAGCAGCTGCGGCTGCTCCAGGTCGGCTTCCGCGAGCGCGTCGGCGAGCACCAGGCGGCCCTCCGCGTCGGTGTTGCCGATCTCCACCGTGAGTCCGTGACGCGAGCGCAGGATGTCGCTCGGCCGGTACGAGCGCCCGGAGATGCTGTTCTCCACCGCGGGAATCAGCAGCCGCAGCTGCACCGGCGCGTCGGCGCCCATGAGCATGCGGGCGAGCGCGATGACCAGCGCCGCGCCGCCCATGTCCTTCTTCATGAGGACCATGCCGGACGACGGCTTGATGTCGAGCCCGCCGGTGTCGAAGCACACGCCCTTGCCGACCAGCGTGACCAGCGGCGCGCCGCGCTTGCCCCAGCGCATGTCGATGAGCCGCGGCTCGCGCGCGCTGCCCTTCCCCACTTCATATATGAGTGGATAGTTCTGCCGCAAAAGCTCGTCGCCCACGATGATGCGGCACTCCGCCTCGTGTTGCAGCGCGAGACGCTGGACCGCTTCGCCCAGCTCCGCCGGACCGAGATCGTTCGCCGGAGTGTTGATGAGATCGCGGGCCTCGCCGAGCGCCTCGGCTGCGAGGCGCACGTACTCCAGGTCGGTGCCGACGGGTGCGACCAGCGCCGGCAGCTCCGCGGCCGTCTTGCGGTAACGCGTGAAGCGGTACGCGCCGTACTCCCAGCCCAGCGTGAGCTGGGTGGCACCCCCCGCGCTGAACGTGCCGGCGAATCGATATCGCCCCGGCGGCAGCCGATCGGGCAGGCTCACCGACGTCCAGATCGTCGGCTCGCTCAGGTCGGGGACCGGACCGAGCCCCAGGGCCGCACCCGCGATGCCGTCACCCGCGGCCGTGGGGATCAGCAGCAGCTTCTGCTTCTCGGCCAGGAAGCCCTGCGCGCGCGCCCAGGAACGCACGGCCGGAGGCTGCATCTCGAGCCAGGTTCCGAGGCCCTGCTCGCCGACCAGCCAGATGGGTCGCGCGCCGGCCGATTCCGCTTCATTCAAGAGGTGGGAGCTCACGGCAAAATCTTAATGGATTCGCATGGGTACGCGCTGAATCACGGGCCGATCTTCCTGCGGAACTCTCGTTGACAATAGGCCAATGCCTGTGGTGCTATCGCGCGCATTGTATGCAGGCTCGAACCTTGAAGTACGACGTGGAAGTCAGCGGCGCGGCACTCGCGCTCGACGTGCTCGTACTCGTATCCCTCCCCCTGCTCCTTGTGAGCAGCCGGTGCGGGACGTCAGCCTGAAGCGTTAACTTAGAGCCAAGGCGAATTCACCAAAAACCCCGCACCGGCCCAGAGCCGATGCGGGGTTTTTTCTGTGTTTCTAACAATGGAGTCGACAATGACGAAGCTGTATTCGGGCAAAGACGTGGACAAGAAGGCGCTGAAGAAAGCCCGGATCGCCATCCTGGGTTACGGCAGCCAGGGCCGCGCGCACGCGCTCAACTTGAAGGACAGCGGACACGACGTGGTCGTCGGCGTGCGCAAGAACGGCGACAGCTGGAAGAAGGCGAAGAAGGACGGCCTCAAGGTGGCCGAGCCCGTCGACGCCGTCACGGGCGCGGACCTCGTCGCGATGCTGGTACCGGACCTCGCGCAGAAAGACCTCTATGCGCAGGTCAAGGATTCATTGAAGGAAGGTGCCACCCTGCTCTTCGCGCACGGCTTCAACATCCACTTCAAGCAGATCAAGCCGCGCAAGGATCTCGACGTCGTGCTGATCGCGCCAAAGGGCCCGGGCGACCTCGTGCGCCGCCAGTACCAGCAGGGCCGGGGCGTCCCGTCGCTCATCGCCGTCTACCAGGATTCGACCGGCAACGCATTCGCGAAGGCACTGGCCTATGGGCACGGCATCGGCGGCACGCGCGGAGGAGTCCTCGAGACCACCTTCGCCGAGGAGACCGAGACGGATCTGTTCGGTGAGCAGGCAGTGCTCTGCGGCGGCACGAGCGACCTCGTGCTCAAGGGCTTCGAGACGCTGGTCGAGGCAGGCTATCAACCCGAAGTCGCGTACTACGAATGTCTGCACGAGCTGAAGCTCATCGTCGACCTGCTGCACGAGGGCGGCCTGACGAAGATGCACAAGTTCATCTCCGACACGGCCAAGTACGGCGACCTCACGCGCGGACCGCGCGTGGTCAACGACAAGACCAAGAAAGAGATGGGCAAGATCCTCAAGGAGATCCAGAAGGGCAAGTTCGCCAAGCAGTGGATCAAGGAAAACGCCGGCGGCCGCAAGGAGTACAACAAGCTCATGCAGGCCGATCTCGATCATCAGCTCGAGACGGTTGGCCGCGAATTGCGCGCGCGCATGCCGTGGCTGGAACAGGGCCGCGGCTGAGGGCCCGTCCATCGAAGGGGGAATCCCATGTCGAAACGCGAACGGGTGATGATCTTCGACACGACGCTGCGTGACGGCGAGCAATCGCCCGGCTGCAGCATGGCGCAGCCCGAGAAGCTCCGCGTCGCGCGCGCGCTCGCGGACCTCGGCGTCGACGTCATCGAGGCGGGCTTTCCCGCCGCTTCTCGGGGTGACTTCGAGAGCGTGAATGCCGTGGCGCGCGAGGTGCAGGGGCCGATCATCTGCGGCCTCGCGCGCTGCAATCGCGACGACATCTCGCAGGTGGCCAAGGCAATCGCGCCGGCGGCCAGCCGCCGCATCCACGTGTTCCTCGCCACCAGCGCCATCCATCGGCAGTTCAAGCTGAACATGGCGCAGGAAGAGATCATCAAGACGGCCGTCGAAGGCGTGAAGTTCGCGCGCGAGCTGTGTGACGACGTGGAGTTCTCGCCCGAGGACGCCTCGCGCACCGAGCTCGATTTCCTCACGCAGGTGGTCGAGGCCGTCATCGACGCCGGCGCCACCACGGTGAACATTCCCGACACCGTGGGCTACACGGTGCCCGACGAGTTCGCGGAGCTGTTCCGCTACCTGCGCAAGAACGTGCGCGGCATCGACAAGATCCGCCTGTCGGTGCACTGCCACGACGACCTGGGCATGGCGGTCGCGAACAGTTTGACCGCCGTGGTCGCAGGCGCGCGGCAGATCGAGTGCACCATCAACGGCATCGGCGAGCGGGCCGGCACCTGCTCGCTCGAGGAAGTGGTGATGGCGATGAAGACGCGCGACGCGTTCTTCAATCTCGATACGCGCATCGACACGACGCGCCTGTACCCGACGTCGCGCATGCTGGCGAACATCGTCGGCGTCCCGATCCCGCGCAACAAGGCGATCGTCGGCGAGAACGCCTTCGCGCACGAATCGGGCATTCACCAGCACGGCATGCTGAAGCACCACTCCACCTACGAGATCATGCGTCCGCAGGACGTCGGTCTGTCGCGTTCCGCGCTCGTGCTCGGCAAACACAGCGGCCGGCACGCGCTGCGCGACCGCATCAAGGATCTGGGTTTCGAGCTCGACGAGGTCGAGTTCGCGCGCGTCTTCGAGGAATTCAAGGCGCTCGCGGACAAGAAGAAGGAGCTCTACGACGGCGACATCGAAGCACTCGTGCTGCTCGCCGAGCATTCGGCCACCGGGCCGTGGACACTCGAGAATCTGCGCACGCTCTCCGACGGCCCGTCCACGCAGGAACATGCAGCCGAAGCCACCGTGCGGCTGGCGCACAGGGATGGACGCAAGATCGAGATGCGCGCCACGGGCGACGGTCCGGTGGACGCCGCGCTGAAGGCGATCGAACGCGCCACCGGGGTGCAGGTGGTGCTGCGCAAGTTCGAAGTACGCAGCGTTTCGGCCGGCGAAGACGCCCAGGGCGAGGCGCTGGTTTATGTGGAGTACAATCAGCGCACTTATCGCGGCTCGAGCGTCAGCACGAACATCGTCGAGTCGGCGACCCAGGCCTTTCTCGAAGTGATCAATCGCATAGAGCTCGCATCAGCGACGCTCGCGCGCACACGCGTCGCGCAGGCCGCTGTGTAACCAATCCGGAGTCAAGGCGATGCCCATACCCGCAACGAAGTACATCTGGTTCAACGGCAAACTGGTGCCCTGGGAGAAGGCCACGGTGCACGTGCTCTCGCACGCCTTGCACTACGGCTCATCGGTGTTCGAAGGCGTGCGCGCCTACGAGACGCCGCGCGGTCCGGCGATCTTCCGGCTGAAGGATCACACCCGGCGCCTGTTCGACTCGGCCAAGATCTACCGCATCAACCTGCCCTTCGGCGAAGACCAGATCAACCACGGCTGCCGCGAAGTCATCGCGCAGAACGGCCTGGCGCGCGGCGCCTATCTACGTCCGGTGGCATTCCGCGGCTACGGCGAAATCGGCGTGGTCCCCAAGGTCGATCCGCCGGTGGAAGTGGCGATCGCGGCGTGGGAGTGGGGCAAGTATCTCGGCGCCGCCGAAGACGAAGGCGTCGACGTGTGCGTGTCCTCGTGGCAGCGCGTCGCGCCGAACACCATTCCCGCCATGGCCAAGGCCGGTGGCAACTATCTTTCGAGCCAGCTCATCGGCCTCGAAGCGAAGCGGCTCGGGTTCGTCGAAGGCATCGGCCTGTCTTCGGACGGCACGGTCAGCGAGGGTGCGGGAGAGAACCTGTTCCTCGTCAAGGATGGGGTGCTGTATACCCCGGGAGTGGCGCACTCGCTGCTCAATGGCATCACGCGGCACACGGTGATGACGCTCGCGAAGGATTTCGGCATCGAGGTGCGCGAGATCGCCATTCCGCGCGAGATGCTCTATCTCGCCGACGAGTTGTTCTTCACCGGCACCGCCACCGAAGTCGCGCCTATCCGCTCGGTGGACGCCATCCAGATCGGCAACGGCAAGCGCGGCCCGATCACCGCGAAACTGCAGGCCGCGTACTTCGCGCTGGTGCAGGGCCGCGGCCAGGACAAGTGGGGCTGGCTCGACTATGTCGACATGTCGGCGCCGAGGGCGGCCGTCGCGAGCTGACATGCCCAAAACAATGTTCGAAAAGGTCTGGGCCGACCACGTGGTCGTGCCCGAGACCGCCGACACTCCCGCCGTCCTGTTCATCGACCTGCACCTCACGCACGAGGTCACCACTCCGCAGGCATACACCGAGCTGCGCGAGCGCGGGCTCAAGCTGCGCCGGCCGGACCTCACGCTCGCCACGATGGATCACTCCACGCCCACACGTACCGAGCAGGTGTTCGGCGGCGTGCCGATCTCCGTCGATTCCGCCGCGAAGCAGGTGCGGCAGCTCGAGATCAACTCCGCGGAGTTCGGAGTCGAGCTGTTCGATCTGCAGGACCGGCGCCGCGGCATCGTGCACATCATCGGGCCGGAGCTCGGAATCACTCAGCCCGGCAAGACCATCGTGTGCGGCGACAGCCATACGTCGACGCACGGGGCCTTCGGTGCCCTCGCCTTCGGCATCGGCACCACCGAAGTGGGTCACGTGCTCGCCACGCAATGCCTGCTCCAGCGCCGGCCGAAGACCTGCGCGATCAACGTGCACAACGCATTGCCGCCGGGGGTCAGCGCCAAAGATCTGATCCTCGCCATCATCGGAAAGATAGGCGTGTCCGGCGGCACCGGGCACGTGCTCGAATACCGCGGCGCGGCCATCGAGGCGATGTCGATGGACGAGCGCATGACCATCTGCAACATGTCCATCGAGGCCGGCGCGCGCGCCGGCATGATCGCGCCGGACGCGATCACGTTCGAATATCTCGCGGCGACGCCGCGCGCGCCCAAGGGAGCCGCCTGGGAGGCCGCCGTGGCGCGCTGGAGCAAACTGCCGAGCGATTCCGGCGCCACGTACGACCGCAGCGTCGACCTCGACGCGGCCGCGCTCGTGCCCATGGTCACGTATGGCACCCACCCGGGCATGGTCGCGCCGATCACGGGGTCGGTGCCCGCGCGCGGCGACGCGGTATTCGAGAAGGCGCTGGCGTACATGGGCCTCAAGGCCGGTGAGCCCATCGCCAACGTACCCGTGAACAACGTGTTTCTCGGCAGCTGCACGAACGGCCGGCTCTCGGACCTGCGCAATGCGGCACGTGTATTGCGCGGCCACAAGCTCGCGCAGGGCGTGAAGATGCTCGTGGTACCGGGCTCGCAGGCGGTGAAGCGCGCCGCCGAGGCCGAGGGGCTGCACCAGGTGTTCCTCGATGCCGGCGCGGAGTGGCGCGAGAGCGGCTGCTCCATGTGTCTCGGCATGAACGGCGATCTCGTTCCGTCCGGCCACTATTCCATCAGCACGAGCAACCGCAATTTCGAAGGCCGGCAGGGAACCGGCGCGCGTACGCTGCTCGCCTCACCCGAAACCGCGGCGGCTTCGGCCATCCGCGGCCGTGTCACCGACCCCAGAGAATTCTCCCGCTAACATGCCCGCAGTCCAGCAGATCCGCTCGCGCACGGTCGCGCTCCCGATCACGAACATCGACACCGACCAGATCATCCCGGCGCGCTTCCTCACATCGACGACGAAAGCCGGCTTCGGCAAACACCTGTTCGCCGACTGGCGTTACGACGCTTCCGGCCAGCCGAAGCCCGACTTCGCGCTCAACAAGCCCGAGGCCCAGGGAGCGCGAGTGCTGGTCGCCGGACGCAACATCGGCTGCGGCAGCTCGCGCGAGCACGCGCCGTGGGCACTGCAGGATTTCGGATTCCAGGCGGTCGTGAGCACCGAGTTCGCCGACATCTTCCGCACCAACAGCCTCAAGAACGGTCTGCTGCCGATCGTCGTGGACGACGGCACGCACGCCTGGCTGCTGGCGAACCCCGGCGTGGAGATCGCCATCGACGTCGCGGCCACCACGCTCACGCTGCCGGATGGCACCTGCGTGAAGTTTCCACTCGAAGCATTCGCCCGCTACTGCCTGCTGAATGGCGTCGACGAGCTCGGCTACCTGCTGTCGCAGGGCGCCGCCATCGCCGCGTACGAGCAGGCACACCGGTGAAAGCAACCATCGCGGTCATCGCGGGCGATGGAATCGGCCCGGAAGTCGTCGCGGAAGGCGTTCGCGTCCTCGAAAGTGTCGCCAGGCGCTTCGGGCACGAATTCACGCTCGACACCCAGCCGTTCGGCGGTATCGCCATCGATCTGACCGGCGATCCTTTGCCCGAGCCCACCCTCGCCGCCTGTCGCGCGGCCGACGCGGTGTTGCTGGGCGCCATCGGCGGCCCGAAGTGGGGACCGTCCGCCGCCGTACGACCCGAACAGGGGCTGTTGCGACTGCGACGCGAGCTCGGTGTGTATGCGAACCTGCGCCCCGTCGCTCTGCATCCGGCGCTGCGCGACGCCTCGGTGCTCAAACCCGAAGTGCTCGATGGCGTCGACCTCATCTTCGTCCGCGAGCTCACCGGCGGCATCTACTTCGGTGAGAAGAAGCGGGACGCCGTCAGCGCCAGCGACCTGTGCACCTATTCGGTCACCGAGATCGAACGCATCACCCGCGTCGCCGGCCGGCTCGCCATGCGCCGGCGGCACAAGATCGTTTCGATCGACAAGTCGAACGTCCTGGAAACTTCGCGGCTGTGGCGCGAGGTGAGTGAGTACGTGATCAAGCGCGAATATCCCGACGTCAGCATCGAGCACATGCTGGTGGACTCGGCCGCCATGCACCTGCTCAAGCGCCCGCGCGACTTCGACGTCCTGCTCACCGAAAACATGTTCGGCGACATCCTCACCGACGAGGCGGCGATGCTCGCGAGCTCGCTCGGGGTACTGCCCTCCGCGTCGCTCGGCGCGGACCGCCGCGGCGTCTACGAGCCGATTCATGGATCGGCCCCGGACATTGCCGGCAAGGGCATCGCCAATCCCATCGGTACCATCCTCAGCGTCGCGATGCTGCTGCGCTACTCGCTCGGGCTCGAGCGCGAGGCGGACGCGGTGGAGCAGGCCGTGGACCGTTGCATCGCCAACGGCGCCCGTACCGCCGACATCGCCGAGCACGGCCGCCCGGCAATGACCACCAGGCGCATGGGCGACGCGATCCTCGCCGCCCTCGGCTGACCTGCCGAAGATCGACGCGGCGACCTGGCCACACGTGCAGGCCGTCATCCAGCGCGCATTCGTCATGGCCGGTCGCAGCAGGACGAGAAGGCGGCGCTCGCAGGCGTCGAGCACCTGCGCGTGTTGGCTTCTCGCCGCCCGTGTCGTGCTGCACGTGCGCTCCTGTCGGCCGATTCCGACAGCGCGGCGACCGTGAATTGATCCGTGTTCCACCTAGAAACCGCCCATCGCAGCGCACACAGTTTCGTAGCGCGGGATTTCTTCACACGAATGTGATATCAGTTAGACCGCACGCCACGACGCCTCGCGGACCCACACGGATTAGTTAGGCACGCGACCCCGGCGACCCGTGGCGACTGCACAGGGAGTAGATAGGCACACCAATCCCCGGCCCGGTGCCGGGCAGGGATGACATGGATGATCATCTCCGATATATTTTTGTTCGTTCGCATCGCCGAGACGCTGAGCTTCAAGGAAGCGGCGGAGCACCTGGGGATGTCTCGCTCGCAGGTCAGCAAGCGCATCGCAGCGCTCGAGGACGACCTCGGCACGCGCCTCATCTACCGCAGTCCGCGCAGCATCAGCCTCACCAGCGCCGGCGAGACGCTGCTGCGCTACTACCGGCAGATCTTCGACACGATGGAACAGGCGCGGTCGGCGCTCGAGAACCTCAGCAAGACCTGCAGCGGCCGCCTGCGTTTCAGCATGCCCACCTGCCTCGCCACGGCGCTGCTGCCGCGCCTGCACGGGGAGTTCCTGCCGCGCCACCCGAACGTGGTGCTGGACGCGCATGCATCCGATGCGTGCGTGGACATCGTGTCCGGGGGATACGACGTCGTGATCCGCATCGCCCAGCGGATGTGCGATTCGACCCTGACGGCGCGCCGCCTGGCCACCTCGCCGCTGGTCATCGCCGCGGCACCGACCTACCTGGCGCGGCATGGCGTGCCGCTGCACCCCTCCGACCTCACCCGCCATCATTGCCTCGGCCTGCAGTCCGCCAAGCAGAGTGGCGCCGCCTGGCAGTTCCATCGCGGCGAGGATCGCTTCAGCGTGCCGGTGAACCTCACCACGGTTTCCGATACCAACCTGGCACTGGTTCCCGCGGCCGCCGCCGGCCTCGGCTTCGTCTACCTACCCATGGTGAGCGTGGCGCGCGAGCTGCGCCAGGGACGCCTCCAGCCGGTCCTCACGGAGTTCTGCCGCGGCCCCGACTGGGGCATTCACGCGGTACATGCCGGCCGCACGCCGAGCCGCAACGCGGCCGCGCTCATCGAGTTCGTGCGCGAAGCGATCACCACGCTGGACGGCGCGGACGCGCCGCACGCGCCGCACGCGCCGGCAGCCGCGCATCGCGTGCCTGCGCTCGACGATGCGGCCGTGCGCGCGCTGTGGTCATCGCGGCGTGAGCTCGACGCCGCCGCAGGGTCCGCGGAGCCCGGTTCGGGTCAGGTGAGCTCGGCCGGCTTCCAGGTCGCGGGGAAGGCCTTGTCGGGCACGTGACGCCGGTCGTTGGTCTTGCGGATCATGCGCACCAGCTCGAGCGGCTGTGAGGGCAACGCGCGAGTACCCGCGGCCTGTGTCGTCGCCACCAGCGCCTGCGCATCCGCCGGCAAAATGCGGGTGGCGCAGCGATTGACGCTGAGAACCGCGGCTTCTATGAATCGCACCGCGCGCGCGTTGGCATCCTCCGGTTTGGCGGTGCCGCCAGCCGCCGGCTTGAGCCACTCGCGATAGAGCGCGCGCGTGCGCAGGTATTCGGCTTCGTTCAACTCGATGCGCATCATGACGTCGCGCGCCGGATCGCCCTGGGTGGAGAACGAGCGGGCGACGGCATCGGGAATCCTGCCGAAGCGCGCCGTGCCGCCCTGCTGCACGGTACCGAGCGCGTCGAGCTGCGGCTTACTGCCATCGAGCGTCGTCCACATCACGAACGCGGCGCCTTCGCCCGCGGTCGCCGCGCGCGCGGCGAACGTCAGGAAGTAGCGATGCGTCTGCACCCGGGTCCAGTAACCCTGGGAGCCGGCCGTCATGCTCGTCGGCCGCGCGGTGAACGAGTCGTCGCTGTGCGCCGTGATCTCCCAGCTCGTCGTCCCCGCGCCGAACAGGTCGTTGCCACGGGGCGTCTCGAAGTCGATGCGCCGCGGATCCTGCGGCGGCGCCAGGCGATAGCTCACCTGCGCGGCAATGTCGCCCGGATTTCCCTCGTTACCGGCACCGCTGAGCACATTCGCCCAGCCATCGGAGGTGAAGGTGACCAGCCCCGCGCTGCTGGCACTGGCATCCGCGAGCTTCCAGGTGCCCACGACTTCGAGAGGGCAACCGCCGAGCGCCCACGATGTCGCTGCCAGCAGCGGCAGCGACATCGTTGCGCGACGCGTCTTCGTGCGAGCGCCCATGCGCCGCTACGACGATTGCTGGGTGGGATCCGGCTTGTCGACGTCCTCGGCCAACAGCGTCCAGCTCACCGACCTGGCTTCGGCGTCGTTCGGGAAGCGATCCCCGGGCCGGAAGAACACCACCAGCGGTATGCGGCTGCTCGAAACATAGGGCCCGGCCTGGCGCACCGAGTCGCCGGAGCGGCCGCCGGCGGCGATGGGGGCTGACGATTCTGGCATGTCACTCTCCTCCGTGTTGTTGCATGCGCATCCGTGTGCTCAATCGCGCCGCGAAGTCCGCAGCGGGGCATCAGCCCCCGCCGCCGCGACCAGCGCCTGCGGCATCGCCGCGTCGGACACGTGCCGTGTCGCGTTGCGGCGCCTGAGCTCAAGGAAATACTCGAAAGGAATCCTCAGGGCGATGTTGTGCTCCGAGATGTTGTCCTGGAGGCCCCAGTCGAGATCGTAGGGCACCATGAACTCACGGCAGCGGTTCAACTCCGCGGTGGCCTGCTTGACCAGCAGGATGTTGTCGAGCGCGATATCGGGATAAAGCAGGGCACGCTCGCGCACCCGGCGTTCCCAGGTGCGCAGCACTCCGAGCACGCGCTCGTACTGCGGTGCCGAGACCTCGAAGCGCAACATCACCCGCGCCGCGTCGTAGCCGGGCTCGGCGAGGAACTGCTCGTACTCCGCCGCCGGCACCGCGCCGAAGGCCGGCTGGCCGTCCTCGGAGTGAATGCCGAACGCCCCGATGTCCATCGTGTTGGCGCTGCTCTTCATGAGCATCACGAACGTCGGACCGCTGCGCTCGTAGAAGACGCCGGTGCGTCCCGCCAGCACCACGAAATGACGCTGCGCCGCGGAGGCTTTCCACTGCTCCTCCTGCGCGCAGGTATCACCCGCGAATCCGGCGCGTGCGCCGATCCCGAGCAGTAACACACAGGTCAGTGCCCGCAATGCCATGCCGTGAACTGCCATTCTTCGAAACGCTGCGCATCTCATGCGACATCCTCCGGGTCAGATCACCTTGCGATAACCGTACTTCGCGACCTCGCGATCGATCTCCTGCTGCAGGCGCTCGTTGTCGCGCAGCCGCTGCGCCGGTGTCTTCGGCGGATCGGCCCAGGAGATGTGCTGCAGCACGGTGTAGGTGCTCGCCAGCGGTTGCACGTGCACCCAGCGGTTGATCGCATCGTTGATGATGCGCAGCTGGCCGGCATGACCATCGAGATCGAGGTCGAACTTGATGTGGTCGTGCCGGAACAGCGCGAAGCGCAATGTCTCGATGTCGTACGGATCTCCCGTGAGGAAGCTCCAGCCCGGCAGCAGCGCACCGTGCATGTCGGCGAACGCCTTCAATGCCGCGGGGTCGTCCTGTTCGGGCTTGAGACTCACCGAATACATGAACAGATCGCGTCCCATGCGCGGCGCCAGCGCGCGGTGCACTTCCACGAGCCGCGAGGTGATCGCCGGGCACTGGCCCTCGCAATTCGCGTACATCATGTTGATGACCACCTGTTTGCCCTTCACCAGGTCGTCGTAGAACTTCACCTTCACGTCGTCCTGCGTGCGCAGCGTCACGTTGGGGATCCGATCGGCCCCGCCGCAGGTCTTGGCGCCCTGCACGCAGGAATTGCCGCCTGAGCCGGTGAACAGTTCGCGGCGGTTCATACCAGCAGCCCTCCATTCGCATCCCACTTGTACTGCGGCGGCAGGCCCGCGAGCATGCGCCGGTTGTCGATCTCACGGCGCTTCTGCACGAGCTCCGCCATGGTCGATACGATGTCCCAGCGCGCCATCATGAAGTTGTCTTCGTGATTCATGTTGTGGCAGTGGATCAGGTACCGGCCGACGAAATCACGGAAGCGCATGCGCAGCACCACGCGGTGTTGCGGCAGCAGTGGATAGACGTCGCGACGGCCCTGCTCTTCCGGCAGCAGCGGCAGGTTCTGGAACACGTCGGGGTTCTGACTCACCCGCACGCGCCGCGAGATGACCCGGCCTTCTTCGAAGTGGATGTGCACCGGATGGGTCCAGTTGCCTGCGGCAACGTCGTTGGCCAGCGTCCACTCCTCGGCCGAGCCCTTGAGCACGGCATGATCGACGCGGTTGTGATCGAACGGCAGCCCATTGATGAGGAACTGTCCGCCAACCAGTGTGAAGTCCCACTGGAACGACGCGGTCGGCACGATCGCAGCGGGCATCTGGGTCAGCGTGTTCGGAATCGCCGGCGTATCCGGCGGGAACCACGACTCACGGTTGACCACGTCGAACCGCATCAGCACGTTGCCGATGGGCAGGCCGGGGGCCGGATCGGCCACGACCACGCCGACGTTCTGCGCCGCGTTTTCCTTCAGGTACACCGAGCTGCCCGCCGGGAAGGCGGAGAAGTCGATGATGATGTCGTAGCGCATGGCGACATGCACGTCGAGCGGCCGGTCCGTGAGGGTGAACGGCGAAGTCGTGAAATTCGCATCCACCGCGACCACGGTGATGGGTGCCTGCGTGCCATCCGGACGGATGAGGCTCAGGGCCCAGATCTTGGCCGGACCAGTGTTCAGGACGCGGAAGCGGTACTTGCGGCGCCGCACCTTGAACTTCGGCTGGATCTTGCCGTTGACCACCCACTTGTCGCCGGCCGGAGCGCCGTTGCCGACCACCTGGAACACTTCGTTGCGGCCGTTCGCGGCGGCGCAGAAGCGCTTGTCGGTGAGGATCAGCGGGATGTCCGTGATGCCGTAGTAGTTCGGCAGGCGCAGCGATCCCGACGTCGGCAGCTCGTGGCCCGGGTCCTTGGCGTCGTACGCGATGTACATGCCATTGAGGCCGAGATAGTTGTTGTTGGCCGTGAACGCCGCGCGGTGATCGTGGAACCAGAACGTGTGCATGGCCTCGAGCGGATCACCGATGCCGCCGAAGGCGTCGATGCCGGCATACGCGTTGGCGTAGTGGTTGTCCTTGAACAGCGGTGCGGTGAAGAAATCGCCCGCGAAGCCGTCGCTCTCCGAGGCGGTGTGGCCGTTGTGCAGGTGCACCGTGATCTCGGGAACACCGAACGTCGTGTTCTGCGCGCCGTCGGGCAGATTGTTCACGAAGCGCACGATCGACGGAACGCCGTAGAAATTGAGCGGCGTCGGCGCGGGATAGTGGCCGTTGAAGGTCCACATGTACGACGGCAGCAGATCGGAATGGTGCCGGTGCAGCGACGGCGCCGCCCTCATGCGGTAGTGCAGCAGCGGCAGGAACTGCGCCCAGCGCTGGTGACTGGCGCGCGCAGCCTCGCCGCCGGCGATGTTCGCCGCCTCGGTCGGAAACGGATTCAGCACCTGCGGGATCGCCGGCGGGGGAATCGGCAGGGTATCGCGGAATGGCGTGGTCGCCGGGCTCGCCGGCGGCGTGATGCCGCAGAGCACGGGCGGAGCCGGCGGCGTGCTGGTGGATTGGGCCAGGGCCGGCTTGCCCGCGAGCAGGGCAGCTCCGGCGAGGCCGCCGACCTTGAGCACCGTACGCCGGTCAATGCCGGTGGATTGATCGTTCACGGGTTGCGCGGCGGACTCAGTGGTCGGGCCAGATACTTTGCGCGACATATCCCCTCCATAGGAATGATTGGCGGTCGCAGGAGAACGAATCGACGCGCGATCCTATGAACGATGCGGCCGCGAGGGAATGCGTGCGCAGGAAACTCAGAATTTCACGCCGGCCATGGCGCGGGCCTGGGGTGGTTAGTTAGATGAGCGCGCAGGAGCCTGTTCGCCCGCGTTTTTTCCCGCGCGTCCGCCCGTCGACAGGGCGCGCGCGGATGCCGGACGCGAAACTCACAGTTTCGGCGGTGGCGGCTCGCGGGCGAGCAGCGCACGGATGTCTTCCTCGAGCTGCTCGCGTGTCGTGATGCCGGTGTGGCGCACGCAGATGGTGCCGTCGCGCGCGACCAGCACTGAAGTGGGGAACCCGAGCAGCGGACCGAATGCCGCGGCGAACCGGTCCTCGCCCCGGCCCACGAGTACCGGGTAATCCATGCGCATCGTCGCGACGAACGGCGCAATGCGCGCGAGGTCCTCGTCCACGGACACCCCGAGCACGCTGAACCCGGTGTCGCGATATGCATGGAACAGCTCGATGAGCCAGGGTATTTCCGCGCGGCACGGCCGGCACCACGTCGCCCAGAAATTGACGAGGATCACCCGGCCGCGATAGTCGGCGAGTCGCACCGGCTGTCCCGCCGGATCCCGCAGGGTGAATTCCAGGGCCGCAGGTTTGGGTGCTGCGGTGCAGGTGCCAGCCGCGGCTGACGCGGCCGACGCCGACAGCAGCGCACCGGCCAATAATGCAATGCAGCCATGAAACCGCCGTGACATCGGAGCCCTTCCATGCGAACACGCGTGGCGGCATTCGCCGCGGCCCCGAGCATAACCAGCCCGACCCGCGGATGGCGAATACGGGCGCCGCCGCCGCTAACTACCTGCCCGGTTGAAAAATTTACCCGCCCGCCAGTGCGCCGAGCCCTGCTTCGAGATCCCGCAGCAGGTCGTCGGTCGACTCGATGCCGATCGACAGGCGCAGCAGTCCATCGGCCAGCCCCGCGGCGGCACGCGCCTCCGGCGCCATGGCGGCATGCGTCATGGTGGCCGGATGGGCCACCAGGCTCTCGACGCCGCCCAGCGACTCGGCCAGCGAGAACAGCTCGAGCGCCTCCGAGAAGCGCCGCGCGCCGTCGACACCGCCCGCGACCTCCAGTGTCACGATGGCGCCGAAACCGGTCTGCTGGCGCTTCGCGATGTCGTGTCCCGGATGCGAGACGAGCCCCGGGTAGTAGACGCGCTGCACGTGCGGCTGCCGCGCGAGGAATTCCGCCACCGCCTGCGCATTGCGGCCGTGCTCACGCAGTCGCACGTGCAGCGTGCGCAGACCGCGCAAGGTGAGAAAGCTGTCGAACGCCGACCCCGTGAGACCCAGGCAGTTGCCCCACCAGCCGAGCTGCTCGGCGAGCTCCTTCGTTTTTGCGATCACGGCGCCGCCGACGACGTCGCTGTGGCCGTTGATGTACTTCGTGGTCGAGTGGACGACGATGTCGGCGCCGAGCTCGAGCGGGCGCTGCCAGCCCGGCGACAGGAACGTGTTGTCCGCCACGACCAGTGCGCCCGCGGCATGGGCGCGCGCCGCGATGGCCGCGATGTCCGTGATGCGCAGCAGCGGGTTGCTGGGGGTTTCGATCCACACCAGCGCCGCGGGTCTTGCGAGCGCGGCATCGACCGCCTGCGCGTCGCCGAAATTCACGAAGTCCACGTCGAGCTCGGCGCGCTTTTTCCACGCGGTGAACAGCCGGAAAGTGCCACCGTAGCAGTCGTGCGGCGCGATGACGCGCGCGCCCACCGGCAGCAGGTGTCCGACGAGCGTGATGGCACCCATGCCGGAGGCGGTGATCACCGCTCCCGCTCCGCCTTCGAGATCCGCGAGGGCGTCACCTAACAAGTCGCGCGTCGGATTGCCCGAACGGCTGTAGTCGTATTTTCGCTTGTCGCCGAAGCCGCGGAACGCATACGTCGAAGACAGGTGCAGAGGCGGCACCACGGCGCCGGTCACGTCGCAGCTCTCGAGCCCCGCACGCACGGCACGGGTGTCCTGGGTCAGAGTCGTCATCCTGGAGTCCTGGTTTTTGTTCGTTTAAGAAAGAACGTTCGCGAAGATCGGCGCGAGGCGCCGGTTTTCCTTCAAGAAAGCATCGTGTCCGTATACCGAGGAGATCTCGTGCAGCTCGGCGTTCGGCAGGCGCGCCACCATGGCACGCATGTCCGCGAGCGGGACGAGCTGGTCCTCGCGCACCGCGATCGCGGTGACCGGTGCGAAGATGCGCGCCGCATCCACGCGGTGCAGGTCGATGGATTCGGACAGGCAAACAAACGATTCGGGGCGATAAGTCTTCGCGTACTCGGCGCCGCGCGCGAACAGGTATTCCTCGACGGGCAGCACGAATCGCTCGTCTGCCCGCCCCTCTTCAGCGCCTGCAACGCGCCGCGGCGCGCCCGAGAACCGCGCCGCGAACTCCTCGGGGCTGCGGTAGGTTGCCATCGCCAGCGCGCGCGCGAGTTCCAGTCCTCGAGCCGGCTGGCCGGACTCGATGGCGAATTTGACCATCCTCCGTTGCACCACACGCCACGCCGACGCCATGGGATGCGCGCGATCGGCGGCGCTGATCACGATGAGCCGCGCGACGCGGTCGGGATAGCGCTCGCCGAACGCCAGCGCGACCATGCCGCCGTACGACGCGCCCGCGATCGCCCGCAGGCTCGCGATGCCGAGGTGATTCAGCAGCCGCAGGATCAGCTCGGCCTGGTCGTAGGCGGAAATGCTGGGAAACGCCGCGCCATCGCGCGGCCCGGTGGAATCCGCGCTCGCGCCGAGATAGTCGAAGCTCAGGATGCGAAACTGCTGGGTGTCGAGCGCCAGGCCCGGACCCACCACTTCGTGCCACCAGCCGGCACGCGGCTCGTCGGGCAGCCACACGCGCCGCGATGCCGAAATGCCCCCGATCGCGACCACCACGGGCGCGGCGGCGGGACCGGTCAGGCGCCAGGCCACCGTCACTCCGTCGAGCGTGCCGCCGAAGTGCAGCTTGAGCGTGCCGGGCACCACCAACGTGCCCTCGCGCACCAGCGGATGCGCAGAGGTTTCGCCCTCGGCCGAGGCCGGATTGCGCGCGGCGGCGGTGATGACGTGATTCTTGTCGATGCTCATCGAGTGCTCCACTGCGAATGCTCCACTACTCAACGGGCACTCGAAGTGAGCAGCCGCGCGCTATGCGCGGCACCTCGCCAAGCGCAACGCGCTTGGGCCGAGGCTGCTCATCTGCCGGTCCCGACACGCAAACACCCGGCAGGCGTTTTCACGTCGGATCCGCAGGAGTTGGCACCTTTCCGCTTCGCGGCGGTTGCCCCGGCTTCTTCGGGCCTATCCCTCAGCCGGTCTCGATGAGTGCGCGAATTCTATGAGTCAGGTCACCAAGGCGCAAGCATTTGGGCTTGCATTTGCGCTTCCAGACCGGTCTAATGCGTCATTGTATTAACGCATTAGTACATTGAAGCAAATCGGCCTCCAATGAAGCAGCACCGCAACGTCACCGCACGCCAGGAAGCGCTCTCCGAGCGCAGCCTGTTCGCCGCGGTGCTCACCCTGAAGACGGTCGACGAATGTCGGGCCTTCTTTCGCGACCTGTGCACACCGGCCGAGCTGCAGGCCATCGCGGACCGTTGGGCGGTGGTGGAGTGGCTGCAGAAAGGCCTGCCCTATCGCGAGATCCACCGCCTCACCGGCGTCAGCGTCACCACCATCGGCCGAGTCGCCCGCTATCTCGCCGACGGCAACGGCGGCTACGCGCTCGCGGTCAACCGGCAGCAGCGGCACGCCTGATCCCTTCCGCTCGCGCCGCCGCTCGAGCCCAAGCACTCCGCACATTCCCGGCACACATGAAACCCAACGACAAAGACCAGCGCCTCAAACTCGCCGTCCAGAAATCCGGCCGGCTCACCGATCCGTCGCTCGAGCTGCTCAAGAGCTGCGGGCTCAAGCTGTCGCGCGGCCGGGACCAGCTCATGGGCTTCGGCGAGAACATGCCGCTCGACGTCCTGTTCGTGCGCGATGACGACATCCCCGACCTGGTGCAGGAAGACGTCTGCGATCTCGGGCTGGTCGGCCGCAACGTGCTCGAGGAAAAACGTCTCGAGCTCACCTCGCGCGGCCATGCGCCCGCCTTCATCGAGCTGATGACGCTCGATTACGGCCGCTGCCGCCTGTCGCTGGCCGTGCCCGAGGGCTTCTCCTACGAGGGCGCGCGCTCGCTCGCGGGCAAGCGGATAGCCACCACCTACCCGTACACGCTCGAGCGCTATCTACGGGAGCGCGGCGTGGCGGCCGACATCGTCACGCTGTCGGGAGCGGTGGAGATCGCGCCGCGCCTCGGGCGCGCCGACCTCATCTGCGATCTCGTCTCGACGGGTTCCACGCTGCAGGCCAATCACCTGCGCGAGGTGGAGACGGTGCTCGAGAGCAAGGCGTTGCTGATCCGCACCCCGGTCGCGCTGTCGCCCACGAAGCAGGAATGGGTAGATAGGCTGCTGCTGCGCATCGACGGCGTGCAGCAGGTGCGCGAGAGCAAGTACATCATGCTGCACGCGCCGCGTTCGGCGCTGCCGGAAATCCGCAAGTTGCTGCCGGGCAGCGAGTCTCCGACCATCATTCCGCTGGATGGGGCCGGCGACAAGGTCGCGATCCACGCCGTGTGCCGCGAAAACGTATTCTGGGAGACGCTCGAGAGTCTCAAGAAGGCCGGTGCGAGCTCGCTGCTCGTGCTGCCGGTAGAGAAGATGCTCGTCTAGGGAACCTGTGAAAACGATCGCCTGGAACAATGCCACCGCAGCCGAACGCCGTGCCGCCCTCGCGCGCCCCGCGGCCGGGACGCGTGCCGAAGTGTTCGCGACGGCCAGCTCCATCGTCGAGGCGGTGCGCGCCGGCGGCGACGCGGCCGTGCAGCGCTTCACCCGGCAGTTCGGCGGCCCGGAACTCGCGTCGTTGCGCGTCACCGCGGATGAGTTTCGCGCCGCGCGCGCCGCGCTCACGTCGGCGCAAATCGCCGCGCTCGAACGCGCGGCAGCCAACGTGTCGCGCTTCCACGAAGCGCAGGTGTCGCTGCCATTGTCGGTCGAGACCATGCCCGGTGTCGTGTGCGAGCGTGTGGTGCGCCCCATCGACAGTGTCGGCCTGTACGTGCCGGCCGGTTCGGCCCCGCTGCCCTCCACGGCCATCATGCTCGCGGCGCCGGCGCGCATCGCCGGATGTCCGGCGCGCGCGCTGGCGAGCGCGCCCGGGCCGGATGGGCGCATTCATTCCGCGGTGCTCGTGGCGGCGCAGCTGTGCGGCATCGAGACCGTCTACAAGATGGGCGGCGCGCAGGCGATCGCCGCGTTTGCATTCGGTACCGAGACCGTGCGCAAGGTCGACAAGATCTTCGGTCCGGGCAGCGCCTGGGTCACCGCCGCCAAGCAGATCGTCGCCGCCGACCCCGCCGGCGCCGCCATCGACCTGCCCGCCGGGCCATCCGAGGTGCTGGTCATCGCGGACGAATCCGCAGACGCACGCTTCGTCGCCGCCGACCTGCTCGCGCAGGCGGAGCACGACACGATTGCCCAGGTGCTGCTCGTGACGACCTCGAGCAGCTTCGCGCAGCAGGTGATGGACCAGGTCGCCGCGCAGAGCGCAGGCCTCAGCCGCCTGCGCATCGTCACCGAGTCGCTGGCGAATTGCCGGTACATCGTCGTGCCGGATCTCGCGACCGCCCTCGAAGTGTCGAATGAATACGCGCCCGAACATCTCATCATCCAGACGCGCGAGCCGCGCGCGCTCCTGCCGGGAGTCACGAATGCCGGCTCCGTGTTCCTCGGCCCGTGGTCCCCGGAGTCCATCGGCGACTACTGCTCGGGCACCAACCACGTGCTGCCGACGTTCGGCTACGCGCGCAGCTACAGCGGGGTATCGCTGCTCGAGTTCCAGAAGCGCATCACCGTCCAGGAGTTGAGCGCAGACGGGCTGCGCGCACTCGGCCCGACGGCCATCACGCTCTCGGACCTGGAAGGGCTCGATGCGCACGGCGCCGCGGTCAAGGTGCGCCTGGCGGCGCTGAACGGAGCTGCCGCATGAGCATCCTCGCGCTCGCGCGTCCTGACATCGTGGCGTTGAAGGCCTATTCGCACGCGTCCTGGGACCCGGCCTTCGACCGGCTGCACGCCAACGAGCTGCCGTGGCGCGCGGAGACCGACCGCACGCTGGCGGGCCTCAACCGCTATCCGGAACCGCACCCGCACGCGCTCGCGCAGCGCCTCGCCGCTCTCTACGGCGTGCGCGCGGACCAACTACTGCCCGGACGCGGCAGCGACGAATCCATCGACCTGCTGGTGCGCGGGTTCTGCCGCGCCGGAGTCGACAACGTCATCCTCTGCCCCCCCACCTTCGGCATGTACGCGGTGGCCGCGCGCATCCAGGGAGCGGCGGTGCGCGAGGTGCCGTTGACGCAGGACGGTTACGCGCTCGACGCGGCGCAGGTGTTGAATGCCTGCGATGCGCACACCAGGATCGTGTTCCTCTGCAGCCCCAACAATCCCACCGGCAATGCCATCGATCCAGCCGCGATCGAGCGACTGCTCGGTGCGCTCGCGAACCGCGCGCTCGTGGTCGTCGACGAGGCGTATGTCGAATTCTCGGGCGCCGAGTCGTGGAGCCGACGGCTCGATCAGTTCCCGAACCTCGTCGTGCTGCGGACGCTGTCCAAGGCCTACGGCCTCGCCGGCGCGCGCGTCGGCTCGCTGATCGCGGGGCCCGAGGTGGTGAATCTGCTGAGCAAGGTGATCCCGCCCTATTCCATTCCGCAGCTCACCATCGAGGCGGTGTTCGCCACGCTCGCGCCGGCGCAGGCCGCCGTGCAGCGCGAGCGGGTGGCGCAGGTGTGCGCCGAGCGCGAGCGCGTACGCGCCGCGCTGGCAGACAAGCGCTGCGTACGCCGCATCTGGCCGAGCGTCGCGAATTTCCTGCTGGTCGACTTCGCCGATCCCGACGCCGCGCTGGCCGCGGCGCGCGCGGCCAAGCTGCTGATCCGCGACATGCGCGCCGCTGCACCGCCGTCGCTGCGCATCTCGATCGGCACGCCGGAACAGAACGACCGCCTTCTCGGGAGCTTCGCATGAGCAAGCCATCTTCGAACAAGGTGCTGTTCGTCGATCGCGACGGTACGCTGA
>JBIOZI010000300.1:0-7125 GCA_044871085.1 Steroidobacteraceae bacterium
AGCTCGAATCGCAGGTGGGCATGCTGCGCAAGATCGCCGATACGCTCGGCGTCCTCGGTCTCGGCGAACTGCGTCAGCTGGTCATCGAGGAAACCGGTCGGCTCGAAGCCATGGCCGCGGGCAAGACCGCCGCGGATCACGCCGCCCTGGTACACATCGCCGCCACGCTGATCAACGTCGAAGATCGTCTCGACCGCGATCTCATCGGCCTGATCGTGCCGAAGGCGCCGGCGACGGAAGAGAATGCCGGCTCGGTCGATGTCGATTTCCAGCAGGTGCAGGCCGCGGTGCTGCGCGAGTGCAGCGTCAACCTGGTGCGCGTGAAGGAGGCCATCGCCTCCAACGTCGCGGGCACGCTCGACGTCGCCGCGCTCGATGCGTGGCCGGGCCTCATCCAGGGCATCAAGGCCGGGTTGCTGATGCTCGGCAAGACCCGCGCGGTCGACATCGTCGACGGCATCGCCAGGAACCTCAAGGACCTGCTGCGGCCGGGCGGCACCGCCGTCCCGCCTAACTACCTCGACCGGCTGGCGGACGCGGTGGTCAGTCTCGAGTACTACATGGAGACGCTGCAGGCCGGGCGCGCGGACCCGTGGTACATGCTCGACAACGCGCAGACCTGCCTGCAGGCGCTCTCGCAGATGCCGAAGCGCGTGGTACCCACCGTGCCGCCGCTCGGTCCGGAAGCCTACGCCGCCACCGTGCTGCTGGCCGATGCCGGCGCCACCGCGCGCGCGCATGCGCTGCAGGCCGGCGTCAATCCGTCCACCGCGCATGGCGCGCCCACGCTGCATCAATCGGCGCAGCCGCCCATCGGTTCCAAGGCGGTGCACATCGATCCGGAGCTGCTCTCTTTATATATAGAAGAGGCACGCGAAGAGGTCGCGCGCATCGCCAAGCTGTTCCCCGCCTGGGAGCAGAATCCGCTGGAGACGGACGCGCTCTCCGGCGTGCGCCGCGCGTTCCACACTTTGAAGGGCTCGGGTCGCATGGTCGGTGCCACCGACGTCAGCGAATTCGCGTGGGCCATCGAAAACCTGCTCAACAAGCTCATCGAGAACACGCTGCAGCGCTCGCCCGCCATCATCGCCACGGTGCGCGACTCGGTGAGCGTGGCCACCGAGCTGGTCAACGCGCTCGAGTCCGGCACCGCCGCTCCCGCGCGCGCCCAGGACATCGTCGATCGCGCGCATGCGCTCGCGGCCAACAGGGCGCCGCAGGGCGCGCAGACCGCGACCATGGAAATTCTCGAACGCACGCTCGACACGCGTCGCGAAGACGTCGCCTCGACGGCGCGCGTGCCGACCCTGCAGCCGCCGCCGCAGATGAGCGCGCCGGCGCCGGCGGAAGAACCCGCGCCCATCGAAGGCTCGATGGACGTCGTCGAGGAGTGGCTGGACGAGGCGCAGGAGGGCGAGAACATCGTCCTGTCCGCGCCCGAGGAAGAACCCAGCGCCGACCTCGAGCTGCAGGAAATCTACGGCCGCGAGACGCAGACCAACATCGCCGCGGTACTGCGCTACGTGAATGGCGAACGCCCGCGTCCCGCGCCGCACCTGGTCACCGAAGAGTGTTATCGCGCCTGCCACACACTGTCCGGCAGCTCGCGCATGGCGGAGGCGCGGCACGGAATCCGCCTGACCGCGCCGCTCGAGCACTGGGTGCGCAAGGCCTTCGATTCCGGCGTCGGTCTCGAGACGCAGGACCTGAGCTTGCTGAACGACTGCATGGCGGCGATGCAGAACGTCGCGCAGCACCTCGATGAATCCACCGGCTTCTTCCAGTCGCACGGCGCGCTGCTCGCGCGCATCGAAACCGCGACCGACGAGCTGGACGGACGCATCATTGCCGCCGCGCGCGCCGCTGAGCTGGCCGACGCGCCGCCCGATGTCCCGGCCGCCTCTCCCGTCGCGCCGGCGGTCGCGACGCCTCCCGCTTCCTTTCCGCCGGTAGCCAGCAGCCCGGCGCCGGCAGCGGCTCCCGCGGCTGCCGCAGTCTCCGATGTCGCCGAGGACGTGCTGACCGATTTCGACCAGGACATCGCCGGCATCTTCACCGACGAGGCAGTGGAGCTCATCGACGCCTCGCAGGGCGCGCTCGCGCAGTGGAACGAGAACCGCAGCAGCGTCGATGGACTGGTGGCGCTCAAGCGTCCGTTGCACACGCTCAAGGGCGGCGCGCGCATGGCGGGCCTCATGCCCATGGGCGATCTCGCGCACGAGCTCGAGACGCTCTTCATGCAGATCGACAGCGGCATCGTACCGGCCGACGATCGTGCGTTCGGGCTCGCACAGACCGCGCTCGACGAGCTGGCGCGCATGCGCGAGGCCGTGAGCTCCGGCAAGGGCTGTCCCACCGCGAACGCCCTGGTTGCACGGTTGAAGAACCTCGCGCATCCGGGCTCCGCGCCCGTCGCGGCGCCTGCCGCCGCACCTGCGCCTGCCGCTGTACCTGCACCTGCACCTGCAGCGCCCGTGGCGATTGCGCCGCCTCCGCCCCTGCGTTCGGTTCCGACGGCAGCGCCAGCGCCGGTTCCGCCGGCACCTGCGCCCGCTCCCAAGCCCGTCGTGGCTGCCATGCCCGTGACGAGCTTCGTGCCGCCGGCGCCGAAGCCCGCTGCGCCCGCCCCCGTCATCACGGCGGTGCCGACGCCGCCCGTCATGATGGCACCGCCGCCGCGCGCAGAGCCGCATCCCGAGCCGCCCGTGCTCGCGCCGGTTTGGGCTCCGGTTGCGGCACCCAGCGCCCCGGTGAAGCCCGCGCCGGCCCCGGAGCCGCCGTCCATCGTGATGCGCGCCGCCGCGAAGGACCCGGTGTCCGCCGGTTTCAACCGGGACGAAGGCAAGGATCCCGAAGCCGCGGACGCCCCGTTGCTGCCGCCGGGCGCCGTGCCGCCGGGCCGCGAGCCGGTGGCGCCCTCGGATCGCCCCGAGCTCGCCCGCGTGGACGCGGAGCTGCTCGATCAGCTGCTCAACAATTCCGGCGAGGCGAGCATCGCCCGCGCCCGCCTCGAACAGCAGATAGGCTCCATCGACTTCAACGTCGGCGAGCTGTCACGCACGGTGACGCGTCTGAAGGACCAGCTGCGCAAGCTCGAGCTCGAGACGGAAGCGCAGATCCTGCATCGCTACGAGGAAGAAGGTAAGGAGCGCGGTGAGTTCGATCCCCTCGAGCTCGACCGCTATTCATCGATCCAGCAGTTCTCGCGCGCGCTCGCGGAAACCGCGAACGACGTCGGCAGCATTCAGCAGCTGCTCGAGAACCTCACCAAGGACACGCAGAACCTGCTGACCCAGCAGGCACGCACCATCACCGAGTTGCAGAACGGCCTCATGCGCACGCGCATGGTGCCGTTCCAGCGTCACGTGCAGCGCCTGGCGCGCATCGTGCGCCAGGCGGCCACGGACACGCACAAGAAGGCCGAGCTGGCGATCGAAGGCGCCTCCGGCGAGCTCGACCGCCAGGTGCTCGAGCGCATGATGCCGCCGTTCGAGCACATGCTGCGCAATGCGGTCGCGCACGGCATCGAGTCGCCCGAAGATCGCCGGAAGCACGGCAAGAACGAGACCGGCACCATCACCATCTCGCTGCATCGCGAGGGCTCGGAAGTGGTCGTCGAAGTGTCCGACGACGGCGCCGGCATGAACCTCAAGGCGATCCGCGACAAGGGTATCTCCCTCGGCATGGTACGAGCGGATCAGCAGATGTCCGACGATGACATCTTGCAGCTCGTGCTCGAGCCCGGCTTCTCGACGGCCGGCGCCGTGAGCACGCTGTCCGGCCGCGGCGTCGGCATGGACGTGGTGGCGAGCGAGATCAAGAAGCTCGGCGGCGCGCTGCACATGGAGACCAAGCCCGGCCAGGGCTCGCGGTTCACCATCCGCCTGCCGCTGACCCTGGCGATCAGCCACGCGCTCATCCTGCGCGCCAACGACGAGTACTTCGCGCTGCCGATGCCGACGGTCGAAGGCGTGGTGCGGCTGTCGCGCGCCGAGGTCGAGGCGCATCTCGGGCCCGAGGCCACCGCATTCGAATACGGCGGACAGAAATACCGCTTCCAGCACCTGGCGTTCTACGTGGGTCGCGAGCCCGGTCCGCTGCCCGACGGCGACGTCACCGTGCCCGTCATCCTGGTGCGCGCCGGCGAGCACTCCACCGGCCTGGTCACCGACGAGCTGGTGGGCAGCCGCGAGATCGTCGTCAAGAACGTCGGACCGCAGATCGCGGCGATTCGCGGAATTTCCGGTGCCACGATTCTCGGCGACGGACGCATCGTCATCATTCTCGACATCGGCGCGCTGGTACGCGCGGACTGGCGCACGCGCACCGAGCCGGTGATGCCGCGCGAGCGCGCCGACACGCGCAGCACCGCGCTGGTGGTCGACGACTCGATTACCGTGCGCCGCGTCACGCAGCGCCTGCTGGAGCGCAACGGCATGCGCGTGCTGACGGCACGCGACGGCGTCGATGCCATGGAAATGCTCCAGGAGCACACGCCGGACATCATCCTGCTCGACATAGAGATGCCGCGCATGGACGGCTACGAGGTCGCCACGCAGGTGCGCGCCGATCCGCGGCTCGCGGGCATCCCCATCATCATGATCACCTCGCGCGTGGGAGAGAAGCACCGCGCGCGCGCCATCGAGATCGGCGTCGACGACTACCTCGGCAAGCCGTACCAGGAGGCGCAGCTGCTCGAGGCCATCGAGCCGCTGATCGCGCGCCGCCGCGAGCAGCACCTGCGCGAGGCTAACTAGGGACGGCCATGGCAGAAAGAATCTCGGAAATCTACAGCCTGCTGATCCCGTTGCTCGACGGGCGTCTCATCATTCCGCGTTCCTGTGTCGCGGAGGTCGTGGGCTTCTCCGCGCCCTCCGAGATGCCGGGCGCGCCGCCGTGGTACCTGGGCATGTTCGCGTGGGGCAGCCGGCAGATTCCGCTGATCTCCTTCGAGGGCACCTGCGGCCAGACCATCCCGCCGCTCACCGGCCGCACGCGCGTGGTCGTGCTGTTTGCGCTCGGCGCGCAGGTGGAGGGCGGCTACTACGGCATGGTGTCGCAGGGCTTCCCGCAGCTCGTGCGCGTCAGCGCGGACATCCTGCGGCCCGATCCGACCAAGACCTTTCCCGAGCGCACGCCGATCATCTCGCAGGTGCGCATGATCAACGAGGCGCCGTGGATTCCCGATCTCGAGCGCATCGAGGAAATGATCTCAGAAGAGACTTCCGTCCTCGCCGAGTAGAAGGAAAAATGGGGACATTCCTCATTTTCCTGTAACAAAGAAAAATGGGGACGTTCCTCATTATTCCTGTAACAAAGCGATGAGGTATTCCATGCCCGAAACGGTGCTGCTTTGTTACAAGAATAATGAGGAACGTCCCCATTTTTCTTTGTTACAGGAAAATGAGGAATGTCCCCATTTTTCTAACCTTCCCCCGGCACCACTGCCCTGACCATCTGATCGAGCAGCCGCTCGAGCGTCGCCTCGAGATCGGTGCAACGGCCCGCGTGCGCCGCGGAGGTCTGGATGATCGTGCTGCGCGGTGCCACCAGCCAGTCGAAACGCTCGCGCTTGGACAACCGGCCGATCGGCCCGGCATCGCCGCCGCCGTCGCAGATGATGGAAATGCTCGCGAGATGGCGGCGCACCGCGTCGAGATCCACCGCCGCGTCGAGCATGCGCACGCGTGCCTCGTCGAGCTCGATGCGCGCGGCGAGGAAGTCCCGCTCCTGGCACCACATGATGACGCCCGCATTGACGAACTCCTGCCGCTCCACGCGTGGCACGACGCGAATCACCGCGTAGTCATACGAGTATTGAGCGGGCACGCTTCGCCTCCTCGAGAAATGCGCGCGGCGCCTGCAGCCGCCGCGACAGGTAGCCGACGTACGCGGCGCGCGCCAGCGCCGGCGTCGCGAACGCTCGATCGGCCGCCAGCCACGCCTCCGGGACCAGTTCCACGACATCGCGAATGAGCTGCGGCGTGATGCGCGCGGTCATCGCGGCGTCCGCCTCATCGAGCGCCGGCGCGAACTTCAACAGGATGTGATCCTTGATCGCCGCGAAAGGCTCCGCGGACCGGTCGGCCGCGCCTTCGCCCCAGCCGTGATGGAAATAGAGCGCGGCGCCGTGATCGATCAGCCACAGCTTGCGATGCCACATCAGCATGTTGGCGTTGCGCGCGGTGCGGTCAACGTTGCTGGTGTAGGCGTCGAGCCAGACGATGGACGATGCGAGCAGTGTGTCGGGCCGGTCGGCGACCGGATCGAACGTGACCGACCCGGGTAGATAGTCGAACGCCAGGTTGAGCCCGGAGCTCGCGCGGATGAGCTGCTGGATCTCGGCGTCCGGCTCGGTGCGCGCCAGGTCCGCGTCCAGCTCGATGAGCGCGATCTCGGGCATTGCGAGCCCGGCGGCACGCGCGATTTCACCGACGATGATCTCGGCGACCAGCACCTTGGTCCCTTGCCCGGCGCCGCGGAACTTGAGCACGTACATGCCCGCGTCGTCGGCCTCGACGATGGCCGGCAACGACCCGCCCTCGCGCAGCGGCGTGACGTAGCGGGTGGCGGTGACGGTTCGGAGTTTCATGGGGTCCCGGCGGCGCACATCATGCCATCGCGGCGCGGTCTCACTTGTCGTCCCAGTGGAAGCGGTGCATGAGCCGGTGCAGCAGCGGCGTGAACAGCAGCGCCGCGGTGACGATGAACACGAGGCCCGCGTACAGCGCGAAGAACCCGGCGAACAGTTTGCCGCCGGGCGTCACGGGCGCGTTCACCGGGCCCATGCCGCCCAACAACATGGCCGAGTTCAGGAAGCCGTCGAGCGGCGGCAGGTGCTCGAAGCCGCAGTAGCCCCACATCCCGATGCCGATCGAAACGGCGATCAGCCCGAGCGCGATCGCCAGGTGCGCGAGCAGGCGGCGCGCGAAGTGCGGGCGGGCGAGCGGTGTCTTGTTCTTGGGTTCGTACATGCGCTGCCCCCGATCAGTGACGAACATTCATCGCCGCAATCCCAGCACCAGCACGCCGGCCGCGATGAGCGCGATGCCGCCCCACTGCCGCGCCGACGGCCGCTCACCCAGGAACACCACCGCGAAGAGCGCGATCAACAGCAGGCTCGAC
>JBIOZI010000301.1:0-15169 GCA_044871085.1 Steroidobacteraceae bacterium
TCGCGAGAGCGGTGGCTCGTGCCGCGCGGCGCGCGGCGCCGAACAGGCGCGCCGCCAGGCGCGCGCCCCGCAACTCGAGGCCGAGCATCACGTTCTCGAGCACGGTGAGATGCGGAAACGAGGAATATCGCTGGAACACCACGCCCCGCGCCGGATCGGGCTCGGGCCGGATCGGTTCGCCGTCGATGAGGATCTGGCCGCGCGTCGGCTGCTCCATGCCGAGCAGCATCTTGAGGAACGTGGTCTTGCCGCACCCGGACGCTCCGACGATGGTGACGAACTCGTGATCGGCGATCTCGAGCCGCACGTTCTCGAGCACGACCTGCGCGCCGTACTCCTTCCAGACATTGCGCACGGATACCGTGGCCATCAGCGTTCGGGCTCGGCCCAGCGAAACGCGTGCGCGCGCAGCAGCCGCAGGCCGAGATCGGCGAGCACGGCGAGCAGCGTGATCCACACCACGTACGGCAGGATGACGTCCATCGCGAGATAGCGGCGCACGAGGAAGATGCGATAGCCCAGGCCTTCGGTGGATGCGATGGCCTCCGCGGCGATGAGGAACAACCAGGCCGACCCCATCGCCAGCCGGACGGAGTCGATCAGCCGCGGCCACAACTGCGGCAGCACGACGCGCAGGATGATCTGCCACGTCGATGCGCCCAGCGTCTGCGCCTTGATGATCTGTTCGCGGGGAAGCTCGCCGACCCGCAGCGCGAGATCGCGCGCGATGCAGGGCGCGATTCCGATCACGATGAGCGCCACCTTGGCGGTCTCGCCCAGCCCGAGCACGATGAACAACACCGGCAGTATCGCGAGCGGCGGGATCATCGCCACGGTGTTCAACAGCGGTGACAGCAGCGCACGGGCGCGCGGCACCACGCCGATGGCGAGCGCCAGCAGCACGCCGAGCGTCGCGCTGATCGCCAGTGCCATGCCGATGCGCCCGAGGCTGGCGCGCGTATCCGCCCAGAACAGGACCTGGCCGCTGCGACGGTCCTCCTCGAAGGCGTAGCCGTGAAACGTCCCGGCGATGGTCCCGAGCGACGGCAGTAGTTTGTCGTCCGCGTTCTGCGCCAGCCGCAGCTGCGAGGCGAACAGATAGAGCACCAGCAGCAGCACGAACGGCAGCACCCCGAGCGCCGCGGCCGCGCCGCGCCCGGGATGCTGGTTGATCAGTCGACGCACGGCAGCGCCCGCGAGCGGCTCAGAGCTTGCCGTCGGCCGCCATCTGCATGTACGCCGTGTCGAAGCGCATCTTGACGCCGGCCGGGTTGCCGAGCGTGCTGCCGCCCGGGAACTCGATGCCGACGGCGTCGACGGTCTTCGCGCCCTCGCCCAACAACCCGTGGTCGAAGGAGAACTTGCGCACCAGGTCCATCTTCTTGACCAGGTCGGGGCTCTTCGTGGCCGCCACCGCGCTCGCGGGCGTGGAATAGAGATAGGTGGTCGCGAGCTGCCCCTTGAAGCCCGCCAGGTCGGTGCCCGAGGCCTTGGCCATCGACTCGAGCGCGGCCGTCGCCTTGGCGTCCTTCGCCTGCATGACGGCCAGCGTCTCGTACCACGCGCCCACCAGCGCCTTGCCGAGCTTGGGATTCGCCTTGAGCACCGTGGAATTGACCACCATGAGATCGAGGATCTCGCCCGGGATCTTGCTGGAATCGAACACCAGCGACGTCTTCGGCACGGCCGCGACCTCCGCGAGCTGTGGCTTCCAGGTGACGGTCGCGGTGACGTCCGGCGTCGCGAAGGCCGCGACGATGTCCGCATCGGAGGTGTTGACCACCTTGATGTCGCGCTCGGCGAGGCCCACCGAGGCGAGGCCGCGCGCCAGCAGGTAATGCGAGACGGACAGCTCCACGAGGTTGACCGGCTGGCCCTTGATGTCGGCGAGCTTCTTGCCCGTGCCCTTCAGCACCACGCCGTCATTGCCGTTGGAATAGTCGCCGACGATGAGCGCCGTGGAGTCGACGCCGCCCGCGGACGGGATCGTCAGCATGTCCATGTTGGTCATCACGCAGCCGTCGAACTGGCCCGCGGTGTACTGGTTGATGGACTCCACGTAGTCGTTGATCTGCGTGAGCTCGATCTTGATGCCGTACTTGTCGGCCCACTTCTTGAGGATGCCGCTTTGATTGGCGTAGTCCCAGGGCATCCAGCCGACGTAGATGCTCCACGCGACTTTGAACGAGGTTTTCTCCGCGGCATGCACGTTCGGCACCGACAGCGCGAACGCCAGGGATGCGACGAGCAACAATGTCCGCGAAAGGCGTCGGACCGACGCCATCGACGAAACGATCAGGCGCATGAAAGTCTCCCGTGTTGTTAGGTCATGAGGCATCTCCCGGGCTTTTGTCCCGCCGTGTATCCCCGGCTCGTCTGTGCGTGCCACCGGACTGCGTCTCTCGGACCAGCGCTGATCGCTCAGCCGGAACCCTAGGCGCACATTTCTGCCCGGGAGTTTTGCAAGAGGTGTGCCGCGCCCGGGCCCGGAGCCGGCGCGAGCGCGCGCGCATTGGCCTCGTGACGGGCGCGTCACTGCACCAAACCATTGCGAATGCGCGCGGCTGCGCACGAAGACGGAGCGCGCGCGCCGTTCCGGACGCGCCCGGAGCGACGCACGCGGCGGGCGAAGCTGGTACACGCCTTGCACCCCGCGTTGGCATGTTGTGGGAAGAAGAAATTCCGGGGGGCGCACACTGGTCGGCGGTCATTCGCCGCGGCGTGGCCCTGCGACTCAGCGCGCGCGGTGACGATGCGAACGTCGCGGCGCTGTTCTACAGCCGCGAACAGCCGCTCGAACGCTACAACATGGCGGACACGCTCAAGGCCCAGCACACCGCGCACCTCACCACCGGCTGCGTGTGCTACTCGGACATGGGCCGCATCCTGTGCTCCATCGTCGAAGACACCTGCGGCTGGCACGATCCGCTGTGCGGCCTCACCGACTCCGAGCTCATCGCGAGCCGATACGGCACCACGCGCTTTCAGGAGCAACGCAACGCGCGTTACGTGAGCGGCCGCGAGGCCATGCTCGTCGAGCTCGGCAAGTACGGGCTGGGCGAGCGCGACCTGGTCGCGAACGTCAATTTCTTCAGCAAGGTGGTCGCCGACGACGGCGGCGCGCTGCACCTTGCGCCCGGACACTGCAAGGCCGGCCAGTCCGTGGAGCTGCGCTTCGAGATGGACACCATCGTGCTGCTGCACGCGGGCCCGCATCCACTCGCGGCCGGCCCGCGGTACGCTCCGCCGGCCATCGGAGTGCGGGCACGGCGCGCGGCACCGCCCGCCGCCGACGATGCCTGCCGTACGCGATGCGCGGAGAACTCGCGTGGCTACGTCAACACCGAACGGTACTGCGGCGCATGAACGCCGTGGCGGACACGAGCGCATCCGCCGCGGGCGAGGTGGTGCCCGCCGGCGAGCCGTGGATGGGCGTGGTGAAGCGCGGCCAGCGGCTGCGCATCGTCGACCTCGAGGGCAACCAGGCCGTCGACACCTTGTTCTACAACGCCGCCGATACCGCCGAGCACTACAGCGCGCAGAGCACGATCCAGGCACAGCGGCGCATCTATCTGACCACGGGCAGCGTGCTGCTCTCGAACCGCGGCCGGCCGATGCTGCGCATCGACGACGACACCTGCGGCCGGCACGACACGCTGGGCGGCGCGTGCTCGTCGGAGAGCAACACCGTGCGCTACGCGCTCGAGAAGCGTTACATGCATTCGTGCCGCGACAGCTTCCTGCTCGCGCTCGCGCGCCATCCGCTCGGCAGGCCGAGCGGCATGACCAAGCGCGACCTGCCGTCGAACATCAACTTCTTCATGAACGTACCGGTGACCCCGGCCGGCGGCCTGCAATTCGCCGACGGCATCTCCGCGGCGGGCCGCCACGTCGAGCTGACGGCGCTCATGGACACGCTGGTGCTCATCTCGAACTGCCCGCAGCTCAACAATCCGTGCAATGCCTACGATCCGACGCCCATTCGTGTGCAGACGTGGGCGCCATGACCTGGGACGGCGCTTGAACGCGCCAGCCCACCGGCGGGACGACCCGCGGGACCTCATTCACGCCGGGACGACCTGGCGCAGCCCCCGATACCGGAAGGGTGGATCTGCGCAATGTTCTCCAAGATCCTGATCGCCAATCGCGGCGCCATCGCGTGCCGCATCCTGCGCACCGCCAGGCGGATGGGCATCGCCACCGTCGCGGTGTACTCCGAAGCCGATGCCAACTCGCCGCACGTGCGCGACTCCGACGAGGCCTATCTACTGGGTCCGGCGCCCGCCGCCGAGAGCTACTTGCGCGCCGAGCGCATCCTCGAGCTCGCGGTGCGCGCCGGGGCGCAGGCCATCCATCCGGGGTACGGGTTCCTGTCCGAGAATGCGCAGTTCGCCGCGGGCTGCGAGCGCGCGGGCCTGGCCTTCATCGGTCCGACCCCGGCGCAGATGCGCGATTTCGGCTTGAAACACACCGCGCGCGAGCTCGCGCGGCGCTGCGGGCTGCCGCTGCTGCCCGGCACCGACCTGCTCACCGACCTGCCGGCGGCACTGGCCGCGGCACGCGCCATCGGCTACCCGGTGATGCTCAAGAGCACCGCGGGCGGCGGCGGCATCGGCATGCGCCGCTGCGACGATGCACGCGAGCTCGAAGATTCTTTCGCCGCCGTCCAGCGGCTCGCCGCCGGCAATTTCCGCGACCCGGGCGTGTTCCTCGAGAAGTTCGTGGCGCGCGCCCGGCACATCGAGGTGCAGCTGTTCGGCGATGGTCGCGGCACCGTCATCGCGCTCGGCGAGCGCGACTGCTCGGTGCAGCGGCGCAACCAGAAGGTGATCGAGGAATCTCCCGCGCCCGATCTCGGCGCGGAGGCGCGCGCGGCATTACACGCGGCCGCCGTGCGCCTCGGCGAGTCCGTGGGCTACCGCTCCGCGGGCACCGTGGAATTCGTGCACGACGTCGGCGCGTCCTGCTCGTACTTCCTCGAGGTGAACACGCGCCTGCAGGTCGAGCACGGCGTCACCGAGGAGGTGGGCGGCGTCGACCTGGTCGAATGGATGATCCGCACCGCCGCCGGCGCGCCGCCGGACCTCGCCGCGCACCGGCACGTCCCCGACGGTCACGCGATCCAGGCGCGCGTCTATGCCGAGGACCCGGCCCGCAATTTCCGCCCGTCGAGCGGGCTGCTGACCCGCGTCAAACTACCGTCGGGCGCCGGCCTGCGCGTGGACGGCTGGATCGACAGCGGCACCGAGGTGAGCGCCTACTACGACCCGATGCTGGCGAAGATCATCGCGCGCGGCGCGACGCGCGAGGTCGCGATCGCGAACCTCGGCGCCGCGCTCGATGACGCGCGCATCGACGGAATCGAGACCAATCTGCGCTACCTGCGCTCGATCCTCGCGCACCCGGCGTTCGTCGCCGGCGAGCAGACCACGGCGCTGCTCGGCGGTCACTCGCTCGAGCTGCCGACCATCGAGGTGGTCTCGCCCGGCACGCTGACCACCGTGCAGGACTGGCCCGGCCGCCTCGGCCTGTGGCACGTCGGCGTGCCGCCCTCGGGCCCGATGGATGCGCGCGCGCTGCAGCTCGCGAACCGCATCGTGGGCAACGCGCGCGGCACCGCGGCGCTGGAGATGACGGTGACCGGCGCGACGCTGCGTTTCGATGCGGACACGGTGGTCGCGCTCGCCGGGGCGCGGATGGATGCGACTCTCGACGGCGAGCCGCTGCCGTTCTGGGAGCCGGTGGCGGTGCGGCGCGGGTCGGTGCTGGCGCTCGGCCGCATACGCGGTGCGGGGCAGCGCGCGTACCTCGCCGTGCGCGGCGGGTTCGAGGTGCCCGAATACCTCGGCAGCCGCGCGACGTTCACGCTCGGACAGTTCGGTGGCCACGGGGGACGTGCGCTGCGCGCCGGCGACGTGCTGCGCCTGACCCGCTCCGGACTCTCGCCCGAAGGTTGTGAGGCGCTGCCCGCGCACGAGCGGCCCGAGTACACGCATTCGTGGCAGATCGCCGTCACCGATGGGCCGCACGGCGCGCCGGATTTCTTCACGCGCGCGGACATCGATGCATTCTTCGGCGCCGAATGGGAAGTGCACTACAACTCGAGCCGCACCGGCGTGCGGCTCATCGGCCCGAAACCCGCGTGGGCGCGCAGCGACGGTGGGGAGGCCGGGCTGCATCCCTCCAACATCCACGACAACGCCTACGCCATCGGCAGCGTCGATTTCACGGGCGACATGCCGGTGATCCTCGGCCCCGATGGCCCGAGCCTCGGCGGCTTCGTGTGCCCAGTTACCATCGTCGACGACGAGCTGTGGAAGATCGGGCAGCTGCGGCCCGGCGACAAGCTGCGGTTTCGCCGGGTCGCGCCGATCGAAGCGCGCGCGCAGAACCCGTCGATCCTGCTGACGCTGCCCGCGACGGCGGCGCACGCCGACATCTGCGTGCGCCGCGCGGGCGAGCGCAACGTGCTGGTGGAGTTCGGCCCGCTCTCCCTCGACCTCGTGCTGCGCTTCCAGGTGCAGGCGCTGCTCGGCGCGCTCGAGGGGCGGCGGCTCGATGGCGTGATCGACCTCACGCCCGGCATCCGCTCGCTGCAGATCCATTTCGATCCGGCGCGCGTGTCGCAGGCGCGCGTGCTCGACTGCCTGTGCGCCACGCTCGCCGGGCTGACCAGCACGCGCATGCGGCTGCCGAGCCGCATCGTGCACCTGCCGCTGTCCTGGGACGATCCCGCGACGCAACTCGCGACCGAGCGCTACAAGAGCGTGCGCGCGGACGCGCCCTGGTGCCCCGACAACATCGAGTTCATCCGCCGCATCAACGGGCTCGAATCGCGTGAGGCGGTGCGCGACATCGTGTTCGGCGCCAGCTACCTGGTAATGGGCCTCGGCGACGTCTACCTGGGCGCGCCGGTGGCCACGCCGCTCGATCCGCGGCACCGGCTCGTCACCACGAAGTACAACCCCGCGCGCACCTGGACCCCGGAGAATGCCGTCGGCATCGGCGGCGCCTATCTATGCGTGTACGGCATGGAAGGCCCGGGCGGCTACCAGTTCGTCGGCCGCACGGTGCAGATGTGGAATCGCTACCGGCAGACCGCGGAGTTTCGCGACGGGCACCAGTGGCTGCTGCGGTTCTTCGACCAGATCCGCTTCTACCCGGTGAGCGCGCAGGAGCTGCTCGAGCTGCGCGCCGGCTTTCCGTACGGCCGCCATCCGCTGCGCATCGAGGAATCGCATCTCGACCTCGCCGAGTACCTTGCATTCCTCGAGACCGAGCGCGCCTCGATCGAGGCGTTTCGCACCAGGCAGCGTGCCGCGTTCGACGCCGAGCGCGAACGCTGGCGCGCCGCGGGCGTCGCCGAGACGCCCATCGTCGAATCGGTACCGAAGCCCGCGCTGCCCGCGTTACCGGAGGACTGCGTGGCGGTCACCTCGCCCGTCTCCGGCAGCGTGTGGCAGATCAAGGTGGCGGCCGGACAGTCCGTCGTGAAGGGAGAAACACTGGTGGTCATGGAAGCGATGAAGATGGAGATCGCGGTGGTCGCCGACGCCGCCGGCACCGTGGTGACGGTGCACCAGCAGCCCGGCGCGGGCGCCAGCGCCGGGGATACCCTGCTCACGCTGCGGCCGGTGTCCGCATGACGCTCGACCTGTCGATCGGCTCGCTGCTGGCCGCGTACCGCGCGGGCACGACCACCCCGGCGCAGATAGTCGAGACGCTGATCGCCGCGCGCCGCGAACATGCGTCTCACAACATCTGGATCAACGCGGTGGACGACACCAGCCTGCGCGCCCGCGCGCGCGCGCTCGCCGCCGTTGCGCCCGAGTCGCTGCCGCTGTACGGCGTGCCGTTCGCCATCAAGGACAACATCGATCTCGCCGGGTGGCCGACCACGGCCGCCTGCCCCGCCTTCGCCTATCTACCGAAGGACTCCGCGCCCGTCGTGCAGGCGCTGCTCGACGCCGGCGCCATCGCGCTCGGCAAGACGAACCTCGACCAGTTCGCCACCGGGCTGGTCGGCACGCGTTCGCCGCACGGCCCCTGCCGGAACGCGTTCGATCCCGGGTACCTCAGCGGCGGGTCGTCGAGCGGCTCCGCCGTCGCGGTGGCGCTCGGCCTCGCGAGCTTCGCGCTCGGCACCGATACCGCCGGGTCGGGCCGCGTGCCGGCGGCGTTCAACAATCTGGTCGGCTACAAGCCCACGCTCGGGCTGCTCAGCATGCGCGGCGTGGTGCCTGCGTGCCGCTCGCTCGATGCGATGTCCATCTTCGCGCTGACGGCGGAGGACGCGGCGCGCGTCGCCGGCGTCGCGGTGCGGTTCGATGCCGCGGATCCCTGGTCGCGCGCGGCGCGCACCCCGGCCCGCGGCGGCTGGGGACGGTCGCCCGCGTTCCGCTTCGCCGTGCCGGCACCCGCGCAGCGCGAATTCTTCGGCAACGACGCGTATGCGCGGCTGTTCGAAGCCAGCATCGACCGGCTGCGCGCGCTCGGCGGCGCCGCGGTCGAGATCGACATCACACCGCTGCTGGACACGGCGCGGCTGCTCTACGAAGGGCCGTGGGTGGCGGAGCGCTATCTGGCCACCGAGGCGCTGCTGGCGTCGAACCCGGACGCGATGCTGGGCGTGACGCGCCAGATCATCCAGGGCGGCGGCGCGCCCCGGGCCACGGACGCGTTTCGCGCGCAGTACCGGCTGAAGGAGCTGATCCGCGCGGCGCAACCCCTCTGGGATGCCGCGGACGTGCTGCTGCTGCCCACGGCCGGCACTCACTACCGCATCGCGGACGAGCAGGCGGACCCTATCCGCCTCAACAGCACACTCGGGCGCTACACCAACTTCGTGAATCTCATGGATCTCGCGGCCGTGGCGGTGCCGGCGGGGTTCACGCCCGCGGGCATGCCGTTCGGCGTGTCGTTGATCGCGCCCGCGGGCGCCGATGCCGACCTGCTGGCGCTCGCGGCCCGGGTGCAGCGCACCACCGGCGCCACGCTCGGCGCGACCAAACTACCGCTGCCGGCCGCGACCGCGGCGCAGCCGGCGCCCATCGTCCCTGCCGCCAACGCGGGCACGGTGGACGTCATGGTGTGCGGCGCGCACATGTCCGGGCTGCCGCTCAACGCGCAGCTGCTCGAGCGCGCCGCGCTGCACGTCGCGAGCACGCGCACCGCGCCTAGCTATCGCTTCTACGCGCTGCCCGGCGGCCCGCCGTTCCGACCCGGGCTCGTGCAGGTGGGAGAAGGCGGTGTGGCGATCGACGTGGAGGTGTGGCGCATGCCGGTCGAACATTTCGGCTCGTTCGTCGCCGGCATCCCGGCGCCGCTCGGCATCGGCAAGGTGAAGCTCGAGGACGGCAGCGTGGTGAGCGGTTTCCTGTGCGAGTCGATCGGGGTCGCGGGTGCCGCCGACATCAGTGCGCTCGGCGGGTGGCGGCAGTATCTCGCGGCGAAGTGACGGCCGGGAATCGCTTTGGTTCCCGGACATGGTCGGATATGCTTCGGTTTCGCCACCGAGCTCGACGCATATCAATAATGAAGGGCGTGGTCGACATTCTGCGTATTGCACGGTCGCAGCCGAGGCGACGCGATTTCTTTTTTCTCGAGTTGTTGATCGCCCTCAGCATATTGGCCACCCTCAATATCCTCGCCGCCCGGGCATCAGCGGCTCCCATCTATCAGGCCAAGATGACGCAGCTGCTGGATCTGGGAAGAGTGCTGAAGTACGAAGCCGTCATTCACTATTCCAACACGGGGAAATGGCCGTCGGCAGACACGATTCTGTCGGGGAGCACCTCGACACCCCGTAGTTTCCGCGTCCAGCACGTGCAGTCGAGCCATGGGTCATTCAATCTGGTGACCGACCCGGCTTTCGGCGGTGGGCGCGACGGGGAGATAGTGCGCTGGAACCTGAGTTTCATCCTGCGGCAGCCGAAAGAAGGCGATATTTTCACCTGGGACTGCGGCTACGCAGGCGACGAACATTCGCGCCTGACCGCTCACGTACCCAATCTCACCAGCGTCCCCCGCGATTACCTGCCTCCGATCTGCCGGCAATAGCACATGAGCGACCGACAGGATTTCCTCGTGCGGCAGGTTGGCTTTCTGACGGACGGCGGTGCGTCGACCCAGGACGCGGCTGCCTTGCTCGGCGCGCACGTGGATGCCGCAGACGCGGGAAATGCGGTCTCTCAGTTCAACGCGGCGACACAATCGAGTCCCACGCTCGCCGTGCTGCTGCGCCATGCGAGCTCGCTCGGGCTCGATGAGCCGAAGGTCTGGATGCAGTATCGAAAGCTGGCGGGCGACCTGGCCGGGCTGCGCCGGACTGCATCCGCAGGCATGCGCGGTTTGCCGTTCTACCTGTTGAGCATCACGGCAGTCGGCGCCCTGGTGGTGACGATCCTCCTGATCTTCGTGATGCCGCAATTCGAAGCGCTTTTCAGGGGATTCGGAGCCGACCTGCCAGCACTCACGCGGCTGGTGATCGACCTGTCGCGATTTGGCATTCCGATTTTCCTGATTGCCCTGCCGATGTTCGCGTGGCTGACCTATGAATCCCTCGCCTTCAAGCGCATTACGAGCAACGGCGAGATTCCGCATTGGTACTCGTGGAAATATTCGGTCATGGGAGCAGTTACGCGGCGTCACTTCGACGTCGTGCACCTGTGGCTGGTCGACCTGGCGCTGAAGTCGACTCGTTCGGGCGAACAGGCGTTGGCGATAGCTGCTACGGTGATGCGCGAGATCAGCCCGAAGCTCACTCTCGATGGCCTCGACCGTTCGACGCTTCCGGAAGAACTGGCGCTCAGCGTGCGCCTCGGCACCCTGGAACGTGAGTTGGCGTACCGCGCGGAGTATCTGCTCTTGGAGCTTCCTGCGATGACCGAAAACCAGCTGGACAAGATTTCGTTCCTGGTAAAGGTCATCATCGGCGTGTGCGTGGGGATCATCGTCATTGCGATGTACCTGCCGATCTTCAGACTCGGATCCGCGATCTAACCCAAGGAGAAGCTATGAAGGGCTTCACTCTCATCGAGCTCATGATCGTCGTCGCCATCATCGGCATTCTCGCCTCCATTGCGATTCCCGCGTATCAGGACTACACGATTCGCGCCCAGGTGGTGGAAGCGTTCGCCATCGCCGAGGAAATCAAGCCGAAGATCCTCGAGTACTACCGGGTCCACGGGCGATTTCCGCCCACCAATCGTGCCGCGGGAGTCCCCGAGCCGGAATACCTGATCGGCAACTACGTCAGCAGGATCAACGTATCGGACGGCGCCATCCACATCGAATTCGGCAACAAGGTGAACGCGAACATCAAGGAGCGCATCCTGACGCTGCAACCGGAGATCGTGACGGGCAGCCCGGCGAGTCCGATGTCGTGGAATTGCGGTCGCGCAATTCCTCCGGAACGAATGCAGGCGGTAGGTGAAAATCGCACCACCGTGGACAACAAATTCCTTCCCTCCGTTTGCCGCGAACCTAGTGGGTAGCGAGCAACTCACGCGCCAGCAACTGTAGATCCTGCGTGGCGATGGGCGTGATGGCGACGCGTTTTCCTTCCGCCACGAGAATCGCCGACTCGTCGGCCGCGAGAGTGACGCGCGCGGACGGAGCGACCGCCGCCGCGGCAACGATGGACTGGTTCGTCGCCGCGTTGAAGACGCGAATTTCGCCGGTCGACGATTCCGTTATCGACGATCCATTGGGCCGAAGTGCGAGAATTCGATTCGCGCGCAGTGGGGGTACCTCACGTCGAGGACTCTGCGGGTCGGGGAAAACCTCGCGCCCCTGCATCGCGCCCAAGGGCCATTCGACCTTGAGGTCCCCGGAGTAGAGCAGCTGCTGAACGCGTCCCGGAGGGCGGATCGGACTGCCCGTCGAAGAATTCATGTACGACGTCGCGCCCTTCGCGTCGCGCGCGATGAGAGTTTCCCCGTCGATGTCGAAAGCGCTGAATTCCAGCACGGCCGCAGTACGCGCCATGCGCGCTCCGCTGAGCGCGTCGAATACATAGATCGGCTGATTCGACCCGGGTTGAATCGCGAGCAGATTGCCGCTGGGCGAAAATGCCAGCTTCGCAGATTTGCCATGCAGCTCGAGGGGCGGAGCTCGCGATGCGCCGCGCGACTTTCCCGATGGAGCACCCGATGCGGACTTGCTGCCATCATTCCCGTCTTCTGGAGCGCGAGCGTCCTGCTGCCCCAGATCTATCCGTTTGACCTCCGCGGCACTCGTCGCGTCGACGATCGAAACCGTGCCATCCGTTTTCATGATTGCAGCGAGCCGGCCATCGTAGCTGAGCGCCGCGCCGAGAAAATCCTTCTCGCTCACGGCCAGGCGAAGCGGCACCGGCATGTTGCGATCGGACAAAGTCATCACGTCACCCTTGCCGCGCGCGTAGATCACGGGCACGTCATCCACGAACGTCACGTGTTCGATGGTTGCATCGGTCGATTCCGAACGAAGGTGCGCGCCACTGGCGCCATCCCAGAGGTCGATGGAGCCATCGACGGTGGCGGTGAGGACGGCGAAATCCTTCTCGCGCACAGCAACGAGATCGACGCCGGACCAGTGAATCAGCGAGTACGCGCTCCAATTGCCGGCCCGCTGCCAGACACGGACTTCATCCACGCCTTTGCGCCAGGCAACGATGCGGTTCGCTCCGGACGTCACGACCAGCTGATCAGCGTCGAAATCCACTGACAACGTGGCGACCTGGCCGAGCGTGACCGCGTTCAGGACGCGTATCTTCCCGCCTTTGAAACTCGCCACGAGCAGCGATCCGTCGGCGGAAAAACGCAACCCGCTCACCGGTTCGCGAAATTTGTGTTCGATGTGCCTGCCGTGGTCTCGCAGCGCGACGGTGGATCCATGTGCGGCCGCCAGCTTGAGTCCGGTTTGCAGCGCATCGGCCGCGACGATTGGTTCGTCGAGCTCCCATTCTCGCTGCGTACCCGTGTTGCCGAAGTCCCAGACACGCGCGCCCGCGGCCGTCTGGACGAGCAGTCGGGAGCCATCCAGCGAGAAGTCCGCCCGAATGACCGGCTGCGAAAGCGGAAATTGCGCCCTGCGGATCGCTTGCGCGACCGACCACACCTGGATGTTCGAACCCGCACTTTCGAGCGCCACGAGCGCGCCTCGACGATCGATTGCCAGCGGCCGCAGCGGCTCTTCGAACTTCAGCGGACGTGGGCCCGGGCTCGCAGACCGCGAGCCGAGCACGATTGCCTCGGTCGACACCGGGGACGCCACGACGGTCGAGTCGCCGCCGCCCAGTCCTGCAACACATTCGAGCGGCGCCGACGGTGTGGATGACTCATGGAAGGCGAAACAACGATCCTCGTAAGTGACGGTCTGCCAGCTTCCGTCCGGACTGATTTGCAGTTGCGCGCCGTCACCGAGCTTCAGATCGCCCAACGACGAAACGACCGGCGCTTCGACCAACGGACGCCAGAGAACGCGCTCGTTGTCTTCGGTGACCACGGCCACTTCGCCGGAAGCCGCGCCGGCGAATGCGCGTATCTTCGAGCGGGTCAGGTAGGTCCTCTCCACCGCTGCGCTCGAACCGTTGATGTCCAATACCGCAAACTGCGTGGCGAGGAGAAAGCCCCTCTCGGTCTTCAGGGCTCTCGAGTTTCCATAGGAGGCAACCAGGTTGCCGTTCGAGGTGGACCACAACGCCACTCGGCCGTCCCTGTCGGTAGTTAGCAAGGCCGCCGGACCGACCTGATCGGCGTGGACGATGCGCGTCTCGAAGGCGGCCCGCCCTCCCCCCTGCGACGATCGGTCGCGGACCGGCACGGTCAGCGTGACCAGATTCGGCCGGGCGTCCCGGCGCCAGATGGCGGTTCTGCCGGACACGAGCCATACCACCGCGAGCGAAGGAGAGAACACTCTCATGTCCGCAACGCGATCGTCGGGCGCGGAAACTTCGCTCGACGCGAAGTCGGCGCCGATATCCAGCACCCGCGCGCCGGATGGCGTCACGATTCCGATGGCCCGGTCGTCCGCACTGAAGCTGAAGAGCGCATCGCTGCCGAAGCGACCCAGTGCGCGCCATTTGGAAATCCGGCCGTCCTTGGTCTCGGACCACAGCTGCAATTCTCCGGCCTGTGGGGCGATGAAGCTCAATCGCGACTGCGAAAATACCGGGCGCGAATCGAACTCCAGCGAGATGAGCTCACCCTGCGCGGAAACCTGCACGAGACGCTTTGCCGGAACCTCGGACCAGATGAAATTCGTTCCGGGCACGAATTCCGTGGCACCTGCGACCTCGACCGAGCCCGGCCTGCTGTACACGGCTTCGTTGAGCACCGCGTTCGCACGTGCCACGGTGTCGTCAGAGATGGTCTGGTTCGCACGCAAGGTGCGCAACACGCGTCCCGCGGCATCCAGATAGTTGCCGGAAGCGAGCAGCAACTGCGCGTTCTGAATTTCCTTCGCCACCACGGTCTCGGCCTGTTGCTTCGCGCGTCCCTCACTCTCCGCGCGGTCGCGTGCAACCGCACGCACCAGCGCAACGACCAGGAATCCCACCACGACGAGGCCCACGGCCCCGGCGGCATACCCCATCCGCACGCGCAACTTCTGCACGCGCTCTTCGTGCCGCCTCACCCGCTCGACCTCGCGGCGTCGCAGGTGCTCGGCACGCGAGACTTCGATGAATTCCGCCACCACCTTGCCGATGTCGGCGCGGCTGCTCAGCAGCAGCGAATTGGCGTGCTCGAGCAGCTTGCCTTCCGGCAGCAGCAGCGCGGGATTGCGCTGCTCGGAGTCCCAGTACCGCGCCGCGGTGACGATACGGGCGCGCGCCACCAGGAAGTCCCGATTCGCCGCGACCCAGGCGCGTGCTTCGCGCCACTGCGTGAGCAACGCGTCATGAGCGAGGCGCACCACCTTGCCGCTGCCGGGGTCGTCTTCCACGGTCAGCAGCCGCGCGCGCACGAATGCCTCGACGAGATCCGCGCGCGCCGGTTGATCGACTATGTATGCCCAGGACGCCGTCTTGGTACTGGCGGTCTCCGACTCCTCGCCGCGCAACGCGATCAACGAAGCGAGCAGATCGGGCAAGGCCGCGCGGCTCGATTCCGAGACCTTGGAGAATTCCTCGGTGGCGCGCTGCGTGATGGCACCCTCGAGACCGCCCAGTTGACGATAGGCGTCG
>JBIOZI010000302.1:0-14085 GCA_044871085.1 Steroidobacteraceae bacterium
CGGCCACCGAGCGATACGGCGCCCAGCGCGCGCCGAACTCCGCCAGCGCGCGCGGAGCCGGCATGCCGCGCAGGCCGTACGCCAGCCGAAATCCGTTGCGCACGCCGAAGTCGTCGACCGGCAGCACGTCGGGCCGGCCGAGCCGCGACATCAGCAGCATCTCCACCGTCCAGCGTCCGATGCCGCGCACCTGGGTGAGACGCTCGATGATCTCGTCGTCCGCGAGCGTGTGCAGGATTTCATACGGCGGCACGATGCCCGCGATGGTCTTGGTCGCGAGATCCTTGATGCCCGCGATCTTGGCGAACGACAGACCGACGGAGCGCAGCTTGTCGTCCGGCGTCGCCAGCACCATCTCCGCCTCGAGCAGCGCGGCGGCGCGCCCCTCGGCCGTGCCTTCCTTCGGCGGATAGAGCGCCACGAACCGGCCGAAGATGCTTTCCGCGGCGATGCCGTTGAGCTGCTGATGCGCGATGGCGCGCGCCAGCGAATGAAACGGCGTGTGCTCCGCATTCGGGGCGTGGGTGTATTTGCCCGCGGCGCGCATGAGGTTCGCGAGCACCGGGTCGATTTTCGCGAGACGACGTCGGAATGCCGCGAGATCGGCCGCGGTGGCCATCGAAACGGGAGTGTTCACGCCGGAGATTCTCTATTGCTGGCAGTGCGCGCACCAGTAGGTGGAGCGCTGCCCCTGCGTGAATTGCCGGATCGGCTTGCGGCACACGCGGCACGGCTTCCCGGCGCGCTCATATACATAGAGCTTCTGCCGGAAATAGCCGGGGTTGCCGTCGGCGCCGACGTAGTCGCGCAGAGTGGTGCCGCCCACCTTCACCGCCATCGCCAGCGTCGCCTTGATCGCGCGCGCGAGCCGCGCGCACTCCTGGCGCGTCAGCGCGCGTGCCTGCCGCCGCGGACGGATGCGTGCGCGGAACAGCGCCTCGCTCGCGTAGATGTTGCCGACGCCGACGACCAGGTGCGCGTTCATGATGAGCTGCTTGATCGCCACGCGGCGGCGGCGCGTGACCTTCCACAGGTATTCGCCGTCGAAGCCCGTTTCGAGCGGCTCGGGCGCGAGCTTCGTCAGCAACGGGTGCAGCGCGGGATCGGCCGTGGTGAACAGCAGGCTGCCGAAGCGCCGCGGATCGTTGAAACGCAGCGTGACGCCGGAGTCGAGCTCGATGTCCACGTGATCGTGCGCGATGCGCGGCGTCGCCACCGGCAGCACACGCAGGCTGCCCGACATGCCGAGATGCAGGATCAGCGTGCCGGCCTCGGTTTCCAGCAGCAGATATTTGGCGCGCCGGCCCGCCCGCTGGATGGCGCTGCCGGCGAACTGGCCCGCCAAGCGCGGATCGACCGGCCAGCGCAGCCGGCGCTCGTGCACTCGTACCCGCGCGATGCGGCGGCCGACGACGTGCGGCTCGATGCCGCGGCGCGTGGTTTCGACTTCTGGTAGTTCGGGCAAGGGGGCCTGTTCGCTGTGGCTCGGTTCGGCGCGACTTTCAGCCTCTCCACCGCAGAGCGATGCAACCCTTCACGAGGGTTGTGCATCTTAAGAGGCACGAACGAGTGTGGGTGGCGGCGGGACCCTCCTGCAAGAGAACCAGTGAGGTGCCTCATTCGAGCGACACACGTTTCCGCCGCCACCCCAAGTTCCGAGCTCTCAAAGCCCGCTGGCTCTTTGCGAGCTCGTACCCGCAATCGTTGCACCCAAAGAAAAAGCCCCGTGATCGCTCACGGGGCTTTTTTGTGGCCGGTTCGGCCGCTACCGACAATGCGGCAGCGTTCGATTACTTGATCTTCGACTCTTTGTACTCGACGTGCTTGCGCACGACCGGGTCGTATTTCTTGATGGCCATCTTGTCGGGATGCAGGCGCTTGTTCTTCGTGGCCACGTAAAAATGGCCGGTGCCGGCGGACGAGAGCAGTTTCACTTTTTCGCGCATGGGTTAAACCTTCTTACCTTTGGCGCGCAGGCCGGCGATGACGGACTCGATGCCGTTTTTCTCGATGGTGCGCAGGCCGCGCGTCGAGACGCGCAGGCTGACCCAACGGCGTTCCGTCTCCAGCCAGAAGCGCTGGGTGTGCAGATTGGGCAGGAAACGACGACGCTTCTTGTTGTTGGCGTGGGAGACGCGGTTGCCGACCGCAACGCTCTTGCCCGTGACTTCGCAGACGCGGCTCATAAAAACTTCCAGGAATCAGTGAGTTAACCAACAGGCGACCGGGTTTCCGGGCGCCGAAAGGGCCGCCTTTATACCAGCCGGCCCTGCGCAGGGCAACCGAGCGCGGCGCCGGGTGACGAAAGTGCGAAAAGCGCTCTGCCGCGCGGTGCGGGATGAGGTGGTGGCGCTCCCCACCACCTCACCCGGCACGCCGTTCAGCCTACGGGGACGTGCAGGCGAATGCCGTCGGCACCTGCGTGTTGCCGTTCGGGCGCCGCACCTGGAATCCGAAGGCGGTCGCGCCATTCGGCGCCACCGTGCCGTTGTGCGAGGCGTTGCGTGCGGCCACGGTCTGGCCGCTCACGGCCGGCACCGTGTTCCACGAGCCGGTGAGCGTGTGGCCCGCCGGCAGAGTGAACGTCACGGTCCACGCGCTGATGGTCGCGGTGCCGGTGTTCGTCACGCGCACGGGCTCGATGACATAGCCCTCCTGCCACTGCGTCTGCACGGTCGCCACCGCGGTGCAGCCGCCGCCCGGCGTCGGAGTGCCACCCTGCTGCGTCGATGCGGTGATCGTGTTGGACGCCGCGGACACATTGTTAGCTGCGTCGCGTGCGCGCACCTGGTAGCGGAAAGTCGTGGCGGCGATGAGACCGGAATCCACGAACGAGGTCGACGTGGCAGTCGCGATCTGCGTGAACGTGCCGCCGCTCGCGCCCGGCGCGCGGAACACCGGATAACCCGTCACGCCGACGTTGTCGGTCGACGCGCTCCACGCGAGCGCGATCGAGCTGCTGGTCTGCGTGCCCGACACGAGATTGGCCGGTGTGCCCGGTGCCTGTGTATCCGGCGTCGGGCCGGGTCCGGGCCCAGGGGTGGCGCCGTCGAGCCCGAAGAAGGCGATCGCCATCGCGGCCTGGCCGCCCTGCGGCAGGCTGTGGCCGACTCCCTGCAGGCTGATCGCCTCGACGGGCGCGTTGACTCCCGTGCCGCCGTACCGCGTGCGCGTCCACCCCGATTGCGGTGTGTCCGTGAACGACGGCGTCTGCGACACGCCGAGCACGTTGGTCCACTGCTTGATCTCCTCGCCGAAGTTCGGGAAGAACAGCACGTTGTCCGCGGTGCCGTGCCACAGCTGCATGCGCGGCCGCGCGCCGGTGTAGCCCGGGAATGCGTTGCGCGCGAGCGTGCCCCACTGCTGCGGGGTCATGATGCGCTGGCCGTTGGAGCACTGGCTGTTCCACATCGACCCATCCGTCGTCGCGAAGCAGGCGAACGGCACGCCCATGAAGGCCGCGCCCGCCTTGAACACGTCGGGATACAGGCCTAACAACACGTTCGTCATCATGGCGCCCGACGAGGCGCCGGCGACATAGATGCGGTTCGCGTCGGCGCCGTAGGTGCCGACCACGTAGCTGATCATCGAGCGCAGGCCGACCGGGTCGCTGCCGCCGTTGCGCGTCAGCGCCTGCGGCGAGGACACGTCGAAGCACTGGCCGCTGCGCGTCGCCGACGGATAGATGACGATGAAGCCGTAGCGGTCCGCGAGCGTGCGGAACTCCGTGCCGCTGAAGAACGCCGGACCGTTTCCCGTGCAGTAATGCACCGCCAGCAATACGGGCGGCGGCGACACGCGGACGTCGGGTGCGTACACGTGCATCCGCAGATTGGTCGGGTTGGTGCCGAACCCGGTGATCTCCACCAGCGAGGCCGCCTGCGCGGCTCCCGCGCCCGACAAAGTCAAACCTGCCAGCGCGGCCGCGACAGCGGCCACGCGCGCAATTCCATTCGCCATGTTCTTCCCCTTCGTTGATTGGATACGTCCACGGCGCCGATGACCTGGAGAGCGTCCCGCGCGGCGCCGTGAGCGGTGGTAACGCTACCATCCGCGCATCGCCGGCACCAGCGCGGAACGCATTCCGCGACCCCCACTAGATAGATTTACCTATCGGGAACGCCGGCTCGGGGCGCCCGCGCTCCATGGAAAACGTTGCGAGACAATGGTGAGGGGTTGGGAGCGCCGATTGCGGTTCGTAATCGTGGCGTCCAGCGGTCGCTCATCGTTACCACGCGGGGGCTGGGGTGGATCAATGAAGTCATTTGCCGGTTTGCTCGGGATGTCCTTGCTCGTTGCCGCCCTTTCACCGGGTGAGTGTCGCGGCAAAGACGACCCGGACATCGTGGGTTCATGGGAGGTCACGACGAGCTATGCGGAAGGCTCATCCGTCGCCGGACTGGAATTGACTCGCGACGGCGACGAATACAAAGGACGTTCCGGTTGGCTCGTGCCCGACTGGGGCACGTTCCAATACACCGGCAAGCGGGAAAAGAACGCGGCAGCCGTGCGTCTGGTCCTGAGCTATGGCTCACCCGAACCGATCGGTGAATTGATCGTGCGCAATGAGCGCGGCACGTTGAAAGGCAGCGGTACGCTTCACGGAGTTCCAATATCGATCGTCGGCCACCGGCCCCGGCAGCGGGCGGCGAATGCACCCCGCGTGCATGACTTCGAGCCCACGAGGTTCTATCGCATCATTTCCGGCTCGCTCCCCCCGGCGCTGCGCATTTTTCCGGGCGACACGGTGCGCACCAGGACTGTCGATGCGAGGGCGGTCGACGAGCACGACCAGCCGCGCGCCTTGCCCGGCAACAATGCGACCGGGCCATTTTATGTGGAGGGTGCGATGCCGGGAGATACGCTGGCCGTCCACTTCGACAAGATCCGGCCCAACCGCCGCTGGGCCGAGCAGTATCGCGGCACTATCTACCCGAGCGTATTGAAGCCAGGACACGAACAGGAGCGGATCGAGAACTGGAGCAATCGCTGGACGTTGGATCTGGAAAACGGCACCGCAACACCGGACCAGCCGGGCGCGAAGCTCAAACACCTGTCGATCAAGCTCCAACCGATGCTCGGAGTGGTGGGCGTCGCGCCGTTTTGGGACCAGGTGAGCACGGCGCCCGACCTCGGACGGTGGGGCGGGAATCTCGATTACAACCAGATCCGCGAGGGGACCACACTCTATTTGTCGGTCTATCAAGCCGGCGCGATGCTGTTCATGGGAGATGGGCATGCGGTGCAGGGCGACGGCGAGATCACCGGCCAGGGGCTGGAGATTTCGATGGACGTGGAATTCACCGTCGATGTGATTCGCGGTGAATATCTGGACCAGCCCTGGGCCGAGAACGGCGAATACATCATGGTCTCCGGAATCGATGGGTCACTGACGACGGCCATGCAGGCCGCGACGAGCGGCCTTGCGAAATGGCTCGCGGCGCGCTTTGCCCTCAATGCGGCTGAGATCGCAACGCTTCTGACCAATTGCGTGCAGTACGACATTGCCGAGGTCGTCGACCCGCACACGCATGTGGTGGCAAAGATCCGGAAGGACGTCTTGAGCCAAATTTCGAAGCCTTGAGGGCTGCAGCACACCGCACCTCAGAGAAGCCCCCTTTCTGCGAACGACAGGCAACTGTTGTCGCCGACTATCAGGTGGTCGAGCACGCGGATGTCGACCAGCGCGAGCGCGTCCTTCAGGCGGCGCGTGATGAGCTCGTCGGCCTGGCTGGCCTCCGCGACGCCCGATGGATGGTTGTGCGCGAAGATGAGCGCCGCCGCGTTGTGGCGCAGCGCCTGCCGCACGACTTCGCGCGGATGCACGCTGGCGCCGTCGATGGTGCCCCGGAACACCTCTTCGAAGTGAATGAGACGGTGGCGGTTGTCGAGGTGCAGGCAACAGAACACTTCGTAAGGACGGTCGCGCAGTTGCGCCGTGAGGAACTGGCGCGTGGCGGCGGGCGCCGTCATGGCGGGTCCGGCCTGCAACGCCTCCCGGTAGTGACGGCGCGCGAGCTCGAGCGCGGCCATGAGCGTGGCGTAGCGCGCGGGGCCGACACCGCGCCGGCGCAGCAGGGAGTCGGTGTCGGCGCTGAGCAACCGGCGCAGGCTGCCGAAATGCCGCAGCAGCTCGCGCGCGAGATCCAGGGCGTTCGTGCCCGCCGAGCCCGTGCCGAGCACCACGGCCAGTAGCTCCGCGTCCGACAGCGCCTGCACGCCTCGCTCGATGAGCCGCTCGCGCGGGCGTTCGCCGGGCGGCCAGGTGTTGATCTGCGTGCGGCGCGAGGCGATCTGGTCCATGAGCCGCATCATGTGGCGCAGGCGGCGGCCCAAACAGTCTGAAAATGAACGGGAATCCTCAATAACCCGCCTGTGCCGGCGGCCATAACTTCAGGCAATACCAGCCAAACGAACCCGATCACGACACCCGGCGGGCCGATGCGGATAATCACCGGCCATGCACGGAAAACGCGTACTGCTGGGAGTCACGGGCGGCATCGCCGCCTACAAGAGCCCCGACCTCGTGCGGCGCCTGCGCGAGCAGGGCGCCGAGGTGCAGGTGGTGCTCACCGCCGGCGCGCGCGAGTTCGTCACGCCGATGACCTTCCAGGCCGTGTCCGGGCGCGAGGTGCGCAGCGACCTGTGGGATCCGGAGGCCGAGAAGGCCATGTCCCACATCGAGCTCGCGCGCTGGGCGGACTTCGTCGTCATCGCGCCGGCCACCGCCGATTTCCTCGCGCGCCTCGCCACCGGCCAGGCGGACGATCTGCTAACTACTTTGTGTCTCGCGACCTCGGCGCCCATCGCGCTCGCACCCGCCATGAACCGCGTCATGTGGGCCAACGCCGCGACGCAGGCCAACGTGGCCACGCTCAAATCGCGCGGCGTGCACGTCTGGGGTCCGGGCGAGGGCGACCAGGCCTGCGGCGAGGTCGGCGCGGGCCGCATGCTCGAGCCCACGCAGCTCGCCGGGTTCGTCGCCAACACCATCGCGCCCACCGGCCCGCTGGCCGGCAAGCGCGTGCTGCTCACGGCCGGCCCGACCCGCGAGCGCATCGACCCGGTGCGGTTCATCAGCAACCGCAGCTCGGGAAAGATGGGCTTCGCGCTCGCGGCCGCGGCGCGCGAGGCCGGCGCGCAGGTGGTGCTGGTCAGCGGGCCCGTGAGCCTGCCCACCCCGCCCGGCGTGCAGCGCATCGACGTGGAGAGCGCGGCGGACATGCTCGACGCCGTCATGAAGAACGTCGACGGCGTGGACATCTTCATCGCCACGGCGGCGGTCGCCGACTACCGGCCCGCGGCGCCCGTGGAGTGCAAGATCAAGAAGACGTCCGAGTCGATGGATTTGAAGATGGAGCGCACCGTCGACATCCTCGCCACCGTCGCCGCGCGCGCGCACGCGCTGCGGCCCTTCGTGGTCGGTTTCGCGGCGGAGACCGATTCCGTGGAACAATACGCGCGTCAGAAACTGCTCAAGAAGAATCTCGACATGATCGCGGCGAACGAAGTGGGACACGACAAGGTGTTCGAGAAGCACGACAACGCATTGCTGGTGCTGTGGCGCGACGGCAGCCGCGAGCTGCCGCGCGCCTCGAAGGTGGCGCTGGCGCGCGACCTCGTCGCGCTGATTTCCGAACGCTACGCCGCTCGCAAGGATCTGCGGCTCGCGAGCATCTCGGCATGAACGCGCAGGTTTCGCCCCAGGCGCCTGTCACGGCCGCCGGTCGCGCGCTGAAGGTCCGCATCCTCGATGCGCGCATCGGCTCTGAATTCCCGCTGCCGGCGTACGCCACCGCCGGGTCCGCCGGCCTCGATCTGCGCGCCTGCCTGGCCGCCCCGCTGGTGCTCGCGCCCGGCAAGGCGGAGCTGATCCCGACCGGTCTCGCGATCCATCTCGATGATCCGACGCTTGCGGCGGTGATCCTTCCGCGCTCGGGGCTGGGGCACAAGCACGGCATCGTGCTCGGCAACCTGGTGGGGCTGATCGACTCCGACTACCAGGGCCAGCTCATGGTTTCGTGCTGGAATCGCGGCGCCGCAGATTTCACCGTGCAACCCGGCGAGCGCATCGCGCAGATGGTGATCGTGCCGGTGGTGCAGGTGCGGCTGGAAGTGGTCGAGGATTTCGCCGCTTCGGCGCGTGGCGCCGGTGGCTTCGGCCACACCGGCACTCGCTAGTCGCGAGCTACTGTTTGGTCGTCTGGGTGGCTTCGTTGAAGTGCGCCGCCGCGGAAGTGCGCAGCTCCCTGAACCGCTTGATGTCGTTGTCGAACGAGGCGGAAACGCTCGCGAACTCGGACTTGCGATTGCCGAGGGCGGTGTTCTGCGTGCGCAGCTCGCTCAGCGCGCGGACCATTTCTTCGGCCAGGTCGTCGGGCATGCGGCGCGCGCCGGGCTTGGTGTTGTAGGGCGCGAACATCAGCGAACGCTGCTTGAGACCGTCGACGCGCGTCGTGAGGCCGGCGATGTACGCCTCGGCCGCGGAAATCTGCCCGCGGATCAGGTCGAGCCGGGTGTCGCGCACCTGCTCGATCTCCTTCACGGACGGGTAGGTGGACACGAGGAATACGTCGTGCGCGCGCCGCTCTGATTCCGCCTTCTGGCGCGCCGCGTATTCGGCGGCCTCCTTGGGGGACATCTCGGCACTTCGCTTCTGCACTTCGATGCCGCGCTTGTCGAGCACGCGTTGTTCACGCTGGGAATATTCGGCCGGGACGCTGTCGCCGTAATGCGTGACGCCCTTTTCGTCGACCCATTTATAGGTCTGTTTGTCCGCGGCTTCAGTGAAGGCGGAGGGGGCGGCGCAGGCGGCGAAACAAGCGAGCATCGCCGGGAAGGGGTTGGCTTTGCGCATGCGGCATATTGTGCCCCAGGGTTTCAATCCCGGGATACCGCACCAGTGCCCCAGGCCTGCTGATAAACCCTCAAAGCGGCGTACTGTTCGCTGGAAATGCGAACTGCATCACCCGGCCCACCGCCCGCGAAGGTTTCGATGAGATCGGCCAGAGTGAGGATGCTGACACAGCGCAGCCCGTACTGAGACGACACTTCCTGGACCGCCGACTGCGCGCCCTGGCCGCGCTCCTGGCGGTCGAGCGCCAGCGCGACGCCCACCGGCTCGGCGCCGGCGGCGCGGATGAGCTCGACGGACTCGCGAATGGCCGTGCCCGCGGTGATGACGTCGTCGACGATCACCACCCGCCCCGCGAGCCTGGCGCCGACGATGTTGCCGCCTTCGCCGTGATCCTTCGCTTCCTTGCGGTTGAACGCCCACGGTACGCTGCGATGGTGATGCTCGGCGAGCGCGATCGCGGCGGCCGTCGCCAGCGGGATGCCCTTGTAGGCGGGCCCGAACAGCATGTCGAACTCGAGCCCGGAGCGCGCGAGCGCGGCCGCGTAGCACTTGCCCAGCACCGCGATGGCCTCGCCGTCGTTGAACAGGCCCGCGTTGAAGAAGTACGGGCTCTCGCGGCCGGACTTGAGCTTGAACGAGCCGAAGCGCAGCGCGTTGCGCGACAGCGCGAGGTCGATGAAGGTTCGCTGGTATTCCTGCACGTCTGGCGTCTTCCGTATGATGCGGCGGTGCGAATCATACCGAACCATGGCGTCTGAATCGGCCGCAAGACGTGGCTGGGTGCAGGCCCTGGCTGTCTATCTCGAACGGCCGGTGCTCTCGATGCTGTTCCTCGGCTTCTCCGCCGGCCTGCCCTTTTATCTGGTCTTCTCGACGCTCTCGGCGTGGCTGCGCACGGCGCACATCGAGCGCGCGACCATCGGCATGCTGTCCTGGGTCGGGCTCATGTACGCCTTCAAGTGGATGTGGGCACCGGCCGTGGATCGCGTCGGGCTGCCGGTACTGGACAGGTTGTTAGGCCGGCGACGCTCGTGGATGCTCGTGGCGCAGGTCGGGATCATGCTGTGCCTCGCGAACCTGGCATTCGGCGACCCTGCCGTCAGCGTCGCGCGGGTCGCGGTATTTGCGCTCGGCGTCGCGTTCTTTGCCGCCACGCAGGACATTGCCATCGACGCGTGGCGCATCGAGTCGGCGGCCGCCGACAAGCAGGGCGCCATGGCCGCCGCGTATCAGGTCGGGTATCGAACCGCGCTCATGGTCGCCTCCGCCGGTGCGCTCATCATCGCGGGCAAGTCGGGGTTCCGTACCAGCTACCTCACGATGGCCGCGCTGGTCTTTGTCGGCATCGCGACCACGCTGCTGATCCGCGAGCCCCCGCCCGCCGCCGGCGAGTCCAGCGCGGCCCGCGAGCAACGCGTCGTCGAGTGGCTGCGGTTACGCGCCCACTGGCCGAAATGGATGCAGGTCACGGGCGCATGGTTTACCGGCGCGGTCGCCGGCCCCGTCCTGGATTTCTTTGGCCGCTACGGACTCGGCCTCGGCCTGCTCATCTTCGCGTTCATCAGCACGTATCGCCTCACCGACTACGTCATGGGCACGATGACGAACACCTTCTATATAGACATGGGCTTTTCGCTGCAGGAAGTCGGGGTCATCGCCAAGTTCTTCGGCTGGCCGTCGACGCTCGTCGGCGCGGTGCTCGGCGGCGTGATCGTCGCGAAGGTCGGACGCCTGAAAGGCCTGCTGCTCGGCAGCGTGCTCATCATCATCTCGAACGTTTTCTACGCTACGTACGGTACCTACTCGTGTCACTTGCCCCTGGACTGCGCGCAGAGTGGGCTGCTGGAGTTCTGGCCGAAGTACATGACCGCGCGCGGGCCCGCCACCGAGCTCGGACTGTCGATCATCGTGGGTTTCGACAATCTCGCGCTCGGAGTGCATGGCACGGCGCTGATTGCCTTCATGTCGAGCCTCACCAGCGCGAAGTACACGGCGACGCAGTACGCGGTGCTCTCGTCGCTGTACTCGTTGCCGGGCAAGCTGCTCATGGGCACTTCGGGCTTCATGGTCGACGCGCTCGGCTACGGCGATTTCTTCCTCTATACCGCGCTGCTCAGCATTCCCGGTCTGCTGCTGCTCTTATGGCTCTCGCGTCGTGACATCGCCGCCGCGCGAAATTGACACCACGCACGTGCTCTGCACGCTCGCCGAGCTCGAAGAGACCGGCAGCCGCGGCTTCTCGGTGGGCGAGGGCGACTGGCCGCTGCGCGGCTTCGTCGTCAAGACGGCCGGGGGCATCGCCGCCTACGTGAACTACTGCCCGCACGCCGGACACCCGCTCAATTTCCGGCCCGACAGGTTCCTCACACCGGACCGCAACCTGATCCTGTGCGCGTCGCACGGCGCGCTGTTCACGCGCGATGACGGGCTGTGCATCGCCGGCCCGTGCCCGGGCCAGCGGCTGACGAAGATTCCGCTGGAGGTGTTCGGCGATTACGTGCTGCTCGCCGAGGGAGTGGACGTGGACGCGCTCGCCAACGCGCCGCTGTAGGAGGGCGCAGCCGTGGCCCCTCGCTGCCGCCGGCGGCCGTACTAACTACTCGAAGAGATCCAGGCCCTCGAGCTTGCTGGCGCTCTGGCGCCGCTCGTCGTCGTCGCCGTAACCCAGCGCTCCGCGCTGGTCGTCTTCCTCGGGATCGACGTCGACCGAGCCGGTCCAGTCCTCGGGTGCTTCGATCTCCTCGAGCGCGCCGGCTTCGTGCTCGGCCAGCCAGTCTTCGAGATCCATCTCTTCGACGGTGCCGTCGAAATATTGCAGCTCGATGGTCCCGTCGTCTTCGTCGAACGCGACGACCTCGAAGGATTCGCTTCCTTTGATGCGGTACCAGTTGCCGATGGTGGGTTTCATCGAATCCCTCCGAATCGCGTTACTGCTATGCTGCCGGCGCCTTTCCTGGAGCCGGATTCATGTTGCTCCCGAAAGGTTTCCGTTACAAGAAAGAATTCGTTGCGCACAGCATCATGCTCGAACAAGCCATCAAATTTTTCATCGTGTTCTTCGTCGTCGTGGAGCCGATCTCGCTGATCCCGTTGTTCTCCGGGCTCACCGAGGGCGCGAGCGACGACTACAAACACAAGATGGCCCTGAAATCTGTGTTAGTTGCAAGTCTCATTCTTCTGCTTTTTGCGTTGGTCGGCGCCGGTTTTTTGTCGGCGCTGGGAATCTCGATCGACTCGTTCAGGATTTTTGGCGGCCTGTTGCTTTTCCTCATCGCGCTCGAGATGGTGTTCGCTCGCGAATCGGGCACGCGCACCTCGAGCGACGAGAAAGTGGAGAGCCGCAAGCGCGCGGACATCTCGGTTTTCCCTCTTGCGTTCCCGTTCATGGCCGGTCCTGGTGCGCTGACGACGCTGCTGCTCTGGTTTGGGCCGGTGCCGATCACGCAGCATCCATTGCAGTTCGCCTTGATGTTCGCCTGCGCAGTCGTGGTGCTGGTGTGCTGCCTGTTCGCCATGTGGGTGTCGGGCCCGCTCATGCGCGTCATCGGGGTGACGGGGACGAACGTCGCGAACCGTTTGTTCGGCGTCGTGCTCGGCGCGCTGGCCGTGCAGTTCGTGGTCGACGGGCTGAAGGCGAGCTTTTCCCTTTGAGGCTCCGCGAACGGAGCGCGGCGCGCGGCGCGCGCGTCTGATCCCGCTGCGCGTGCCGCCGCGCGGCGCCCTAACTACTGCGTGGCTCGCCGCTGTCCCGCCTGTCCCTGAGACAGCGGATTTGCGGCCGCCGCGCCGGTTTTCGGGCCGTGTTAGCGTTCTCATGGCCCGAATCTAGTTAGAACGGCCGCCGGCGGGCGTGGGCAGCCTCCGACTCACATACACCAATCGGCAGGGACCGCTATGACTTTGGGTATGTTCGGTGTGCCGGGGGCGGGCGCGGCGTACACTGGATCGTGCTGGACGCACACGCGCTAACGAAGGGGGAAGGAATCATGCGCAGAAGTCTCATCGGCATCGGCTTGCTGTTGTGGGTCGGGGCGTCGTACGCCGCCACCGTCACACTCAGCGCCAGTCCCGGAAACACCACGGCCGCGCTCACCTGGACGGTGACCAACGGCTCCATCAACGCTCAAGAGGTCTACCGCGACACGGATTCCAATCCGGCCGGCCGCGTGCGCATCGCCACGATCTCGGCGACCGCGCGCAGCTACTCGGCGACCGGCCTCGCCAATGGCACTACGTATTTCTTCTGGATCAAGGCGCGCCAGACCGACAACGTCTGGGTGAATTCGAACGCTGCGTCCGTGACGCCCACCGGCGGTGGCGGCGGCGGGGCGCCGAATCACTGGGTGCTCACCGGCAATCTCGGCACGCACGATCCGACGTTGATAAACGAAGGCGGCACGTGGTGGGAGTTCCAGACCGGTCCCGGCATCTTCGGCAAGGTCTCGCGCAACGGCGGCACGAACTGGGAGCCGCTGCCCTCGGTGCTGAACGCGAAGCTGTCGTGGTGGAGCCAGTACGTGCCGGGCCAGGCGGGCACGGACGTGTGGGCGCCGGACATAAAGGCCTTCAACGGCCGCGTGTGGATGTACTACTCCATCTCGACGTTCGGCTCGCGCGTGTCGGCCATCGGCCTGCTGTCGGCGCCGAGCGTCGCGGCCGGCGGCTGGCGCGACGACGGGCTGGTCATCGCCACCAACAACTCGAGCAACTACAACGCCATCGATCCGGATCTGGTCATCGACGCGAGCGGCGCGCCGTGGCTGTCGTTCGGCTCGTGGAACACCGGCATCAAGCTCACGCGGCTCGGCAGCAACATGAAGCCGACCGGCTCGCTGTTCTCCATCGCCTCGCGCGGCGGCGGCATCGAAGCGCCGAACATCGTCTACCGCAACGGCTTCTACTATCTGTTCGTGTCCACCGGCCTGTGCTGCCAGGGCGTGAACAGCACGTACAACATCCGTTACGGCCGCTCGGCCAGCATCACGGGACCATACGTGGACAAGGCCGGCGTCGACATGATGAACGGCGGCGGCACGGTGCTCGACGCGGGCAATGCGCGCTGGGTCGGCCCGGGTGGCCAGGACATCGAGGGCACCGGCGTCATCGTGCGTCACGCCTACGACGCACAGGACAACGGCAATGCCAAGCTGCTCATCAGCGACCTGCGCTGGGACACCTCCGGCTGGCCGATGTACTGAGGACGAGCAAGGCGCGGGCGCCGCCGGGGA
>JBIOZI010000303.1:0-5245 GCA_044871085.1 Steroidobacteraceae bacterium
CCGTCCGGCATCTGCCAGGCGCGCGCCAGCGAGAACAAGGAGGCGATGAGCGTCTTCCGCGGCGACGACGACCTGCGGGAAACGGTGGTCGCGAAGCTGATCGCCCATTCCAAGCTGGCCAAGCTGCAGGAGCTGTGGGTCAAGGGCCTGACATTCGACTGGAACCGGCTGTATGCAACCCGGCCGCGGCGCGTCATCCTGCCGCTGTATCCGTTCGCGAAGGATCGCTACTGGGTCGAGGCCGCGCCGGGCGCGAGCCACGCGCCCGGGGCGCGCGCGACCTCGGCGCTGCATCCGCTGCTGCAGCAGAACGTATCGAGCTTCCGCGAGCTGTGTTTTCGCTCCGTGTTCCACGGCAGCGATCCGCTGCTCGAGCAGGGAGCGCTGCCGGCCGCGGCCTGTCTCGAGATGGCGCGCGTCGCGGCCGGGTTGGCCGCGGAGGGCAGGGGCGCGCCGGTACATGCGGAGCATTCCATCGTGGAATTGCGCGACGTGGCCTGGGGCCAGCCATTCGTGGTGGCGCTGGACTCGCCCGGCAGCGAAATCTCCATCGCGCTGTTCGCCAATGACGACGAGAGCATCGATTTCGAAATCTACAGCGGCGGCGGTGAGGCGCCGATCGTGCACGCGCAGGGCGTGGCCATCCTTGCGGCCGAAGCGCAGGCGACCTCGCTCGATCTCGCGCGGATTCGCGACGAGGCTGCCGCGGACGCGGACCACCGGCTGCTGAAATCGCTCACCCTGAGCGGTGCCGAGGCGGGCGCAGCGGCGGCCTTCGGCCTGCATCCCGCAGTGGTGCGCCGCGTGCTCGGCGCCTGGGCCGAGCTGCGGCAATCGTTCGACGAAGCGCTGCTGCCCGGCGCACTGCGGCAGGCGCGGATCTTCTCCGCCTGCCCGAAGGATGTGCTCGCCTGGGCGCGCGCGCACCGGGACGACCCGGCCACGCTCGACATCGACCTGTGCGACGCGGACGGCAAGGTCTGCGTCGAGATGCGCGGCCTGTCGCTGCGGCCGGCATCGGGCCCGATTCCATCGGCGCCCGCTGACGTCGCGGCTGCGGTGGCGCCTGCGGCTGCGACTCAAACTACCGGCGTCGCGGCGCCCGCGCCTGCGGCACCGCTGCCCACGCAGGCGCAATTCGTGCAGGAGCTGGGCGCCAGCCTGGCACGCGCCCTGTACCTCAAGCCCGCGGACATCAGTGTGGACAGGCCATTCATCGAGCTCGGGCTCGATTCGATCGTCGGCGTCGAGTGGGTGGGCGAGCTCAACAAGGCATACGGCCTGAAGCTCACCGCGACCCGGCTGTACGACTACCCGAACATCACCGAGCTCGCGCGCTACGTCGAGAAGGAATGCCGCGATGCGCGTCCGGCGCCGCCCGCCCCGGCGGCCGCGGCCAGCGTCGCGGAGCCGTCCGTGCCGGCAACGCCCACCGCAACGGCGTCCGCGCCGCGGGCGGCGGGGCTGGTGCGCAAGCCGCGCGCCGGCCGGGGTCAGAATCATTCCGGGCGTGGGCGCGCCGCGCACGACCGGATCGCGATCGTGGGCATGTCGGGACGATATCCGCAGGCGGCGAATCTCGGCCAGTTCTGGGAGAACCTCGCGGCCGGCCGCGATTCGATCACCGAAGTGCCGCCGACCCGCTGGGACGTGGCGGCGCACTACGATCCGGACAAGTCGAAGCGCGGCAAGACTTATTGCAAGTGGATAGGCCTGCTCGACGACATCGACTGCTTCGATCCGCTGTTCTTCAAGATCTCGCCCGCCGAGGCCAAGGGCATGGACCCGCAGCACCGGCTGTTCCTCGAGGAGAGCTACAAGGCCTTCGAGGACGCCGGCTACAGCGGCAGGGCGCTGAGCCAGAAGAAGTGTGGCGTCTACCTGGGCACCATCGGCAACGAATACGGAACACTGGTCGCGGAGAGCGCGGCGGGCTCGGGCGACCTCACCGGCAACTGCGCCGCGATCGGCGCGGCGCGCGTGGCGTACTTCCTGAATCTCAAGGGGCCGGCGATCTCGATCGACACCGCGTGCTCCTCGTCGCTGGTCGCGATCCACCTGGCCTGCCAGGGACTCCTGAATCGCGAGACCGACATGGCGCTGGCGGGCGGCGTGACGGTGTACCTGAAGCCCGATACCTATTTCGGCATGTGCCAGGCCGGCATGCTGTCGGCCGACGGCAAGTGCAAGACCTTCGACGACGGCGCCAACGGCTTCGTGCCCGGCGAAGGAGTCGGGGTCGTGGTGCTCAAGCGCCTCTCGGACGCGGTGCGCGACGGCGATCGCATCCACGGCGTCATCGTGGGCTCGGGCATCAACCAGGACGGCAAGACGAACGGCATCACCGCTCCGAGCGTGCAGAGCCAGTGCGAGCTGGTGCGCGACGTCTACGCGCGCCATGACATCGACCCGGAGACCATCAGCTACATCGAGACACACGGTACGGGCACGAAGCTTGGCGACCCCATCGAGCTCGAGGCGCTGGCGACCGCGTTCCGCGAGAAGACCGCCAAGCGCAACTACTGTGGCCTGGGCTCGGTGAAGAGCAATGTCGGGCACACCTCGGGCGCGGCCGGCGTCGCCGGCGTGCACAAGGTGCTGCTCAGCATGGCGCACGGCACGTTGCCGCCGACACTCAACGTGAAGAAGGAGAACAGCCTGTTCGACTTCGGCGACTCGCCGTTCTACGTCGCGAAGCAGAAGACGCCCTGGAGCGCGGGCGGCGCGCCGCGGCGCGCGGGCGTGAGCTCGTTCGGATTCAGCGGCACCAACGCCCACCTGGTCCTGGAGGAGTACGTGGCGCCGCAGGGCGCGCAGCGCGCCGAACCGGCCGCGATTCCGGACTCCGGTATCGCGCTGCTGCTGTCCGCGCGCACCGCCGAGCAGCTGCGACAGAAGGCGGTGGACCTGCTGGCCTTCCTGCGCGCGGAACCTGCGGGCATCGACCTGCCGGCCATCGCGCACACGCTGCAGACCGGCCGGGATGCGATGGACGAGCGGCTGGGTTTCATCGCGCGCTCGCTGCGCGAATTCCTCGCGCAGCTCGAGGCCTACGTCGCGGACCCGCAGGGTTGCGTACGCGCCGGAGTGCATCGCGGCCGGGTGGAGCGCGGCGAGGACGGCGCGCTGGTCGTGAGCAGCTGCGATCCGGGCGCGGATCTGGCGCAGCGCCTCGACTGCTGGGTACGCGGCGCCGAGCCCGAGTGGCCCGCGCCTGCGGGCCAGGCGCGTCGCGTCGCGCTGCCTGCCTACCCGTTCGCGCGCAAGCGCTACTGGGTGGATCGCCCCGCCGCGAATCCGGCGGCGCCGGCGCGTGCGCCGGCTGCCGCAGCCGGGCCACTGCATCCGCTGCTGCACCGGGACACTTCCGCGCTGGGCGCGCCCGGATTCGCATCGACGTTCAGCGGTGACGAGCCCGTGCTCGTCGCGCAGCGCGCGGGCGAGGCGGAGTTGCGCGTGCTGCCGGCGGCGGCTTACCTGGAGATGGCGCGCGCCGCCGTCGAGCGCGCCTTCGGCGGACCGGCAGCGGGCCAAGTGCAGCTGCGCGATACTATTTGCGGCCGGCCACTGGCCGCGTCGGCGACCCGGCAGGTGAACATCGCGCTGTTCAGGCGCGGTGATTCCGAGATCGACTTCGAGATCTACAGCGTCTCCACCACGCAGGACCCGGCGGACGAAGTGATTCATTGCCAGGGGCATGCGCGCCTGCTGCGTCCGCCGGCGCGCGCACGGCTGGACCTGCGCGCGCCGCGCGGCGACGCGTCCCGGCACCTGGCGGCGGTGAGCCTGCCCGCGGGCGCCGCGGACTATCTACTGCATCCCGAGCTGCTGCGCGCCGCGCTGCTGGACGCGCGGCAATGGCTGGCCGGTCATGGATCGCGGCTCACGCACGTGTCGCTGCCGCTGGCGGTGGGCTCGGTGGCGTTCGACTCCGGCTGCGACGAGCCGGCATTCGCGGCGGTGCGCATCGCGGCGAACTCGCCGCATCCGCGCGTACTGCGGCTCGACATCGACCTCTGCGACGCGCAGGGAAACGTGTGCGTCGCACTGCGCGGCGTCGACTACGAGCGCGAGCGGGTGCACGCCGAGCCGCCGCAGCCGGTGCCGCAACCGGTGCCGCAGCCGGCCCCTGTGCCATTGATCGTCCCGGTGGCGCTGCCCGCGCCGGCACCGGCGCAGCCCTGCGCGGCCGGGTCCGGCAAGCCGGCCGTCAAGCTCGATATCGTCATCGAGGCCACTCCCGTGGCCACGAAGCGTCCGCTCGTGACGCTGGAAATGCCGGGAATCTGAGCGCGGCGCGCAGACCCGGAATTTCTTACAGGCAGACATCCCCGGTGGTCCTGCTAGCCTAGCGCTCGTCTCAACGACACGGTGCAGGCGACAGGGCGGAGCATGGGCGGCAATCGGACCGCCCCACGCATCGAAAAGCGCGGCTTCGCCGCCCCCGGCCGTACTGCACATCCACTCGCCACTCGAACGTTGCAAGCCTGCCTTGCACACGGAAATCACCGCCTATGAGCATTGGTTCTGCGCCTCCTCTGGTGGAGCTCCACGATCGCGGCCATGGAATCTTTGCACTCGCGATGCGCCCGGGCACGGGCGGCCCTGAGCTCTCGAAGGAGCTGACGGCGGAGCTGCTGGGCGCGCTGGACGCGGCCCGCGCCGATGCGTCGATCAAGGTGCTGGTCCTGAGCGGCAGCGGCGAGTGCTTCCTGCGCGGCAGCCGCGCGCAGTACAACGAGGCCGCGCCGGCGCTCTATCGCGCGCTCGCCTCCTTCCCGTATCCGATCGTCGCGGCCCTGGAAGGCGACGCCACCGGCGCCGGCTTTCTCGTGGCCGCGCTGTGCGATTTCCTGGTGTGCGGCGAGACCGCCGTCTGCGGCTTCACCGACGCGCAGGGCGCACTGTTCCCCACGGCGGCCGAGCATCGGCTGCTCGCGCAGCGCTTCGGCGAGGCGCACGCGAACGAGCTGTTGTATGGCACGCCGAAGACCGGACGCGAGCTCGCGGCGCGGCGCTGGAGCTGCGCCACCCTGCCGTCCGCCGAGGTCGCGGCCCACGCGCAGAAGCTGGCGGAGAACCTGGCGCAGAAATCCCAGCGCAGTCTGCGGCTGCTGAAGCAGCACCTGTCGCGGCCGCTGGCCGCGCTGGGATTTCTGCGCCAGGTTCTCCGCCAGCTTCTGCGCGTGGGCCGCGACCTCGGCGGACGGCAGGGTGGCGCAGCTCCAGCGCCGCGCCGCGAGCT
>JBIOZI010000304.1:0-4137 GCA_044871085.1 Steroidobacteraceae bacterium
CGAGTACCTCAAGGGCTATCTCATGCTTGGCGACGCATCGCATCGCGACCTCGGCCACCTGCAGGCACTGTCGGGCCTGGTGTTCGGTCAGGCACTCGGCCGCGATCCGCAGGCGCGCGAGCAGGTCGAGGGTCACTTCGCGGTGTTGCTCGAGGACGAGGACCGCATCCACGGTTCCACGGTGGACAAGGACGCGGTCGACCAGGCGCGCTATTCGCTGCGCACCGCATCGTTGCCCGTGCTCATGTACAGCCGGCTCAAGCTCACGCATCGCGACGACGAGAAGAGCGCGGTGCGGCTCGGGGTCGAGCTCGGCGCCGGCGCGGAGACCGCGCTGTCGCGCAAGAGTGGCGAGAAGCTCGGCGTGACGATTCCGGCCATCTACACGCGCGGCGTCTTCCAGGACGTGAACCGCACCGGCAAGTACAGCGTCGTCAAGGATTTCGCCGACGACCAGTGGGTGTTCGGCGAGAACGTGTTCGATCTCAAGGACTCGGGGCGTTACGCCTTCGACGTCATGCGCGTCTACGAGCAGGACTACATCAAATTCTGGGACGACCAGATCGCGGACGTGCAGCCCCGTCCCACGTCGAACTCTCAGGAGCTCATCGACGTGCTCGGCATCCTCTCGAGTCCGTCGTCGCCGCTCAAGCGCTTCTTCGAGATCGTCGCGGACAACACGAACCTGCTCAAGGTGGATCCGCAGGCGACCGACGCGCTCGACAAGGCCACCGACAAGTTGGCGAAGGCCGGTACCGACAAGCTCGCGCAGACGCTCGACATCAAGGAGCCCGCGGGCGCGCTGAAACCGGGCGCCGCATGCACCGCGCATTTCGAGGCCATCCGCAAGCTGGTCGAAGGGCCGCCGGGCGGCACGCAGCTCGACCGCCTACTGGCCGTGCTCAAGGAAACGCACACCAAGCTGAAGGGGACGGGCACGGGAGTGGGCGAAACGAACCCGCTCGACGCCCTCACCGGTGGCGGCGCCAACACGCTCGATGCGATCCAGCTCGAGGCCAAACAACTGCCGCCGCCGCTCGGCGAGATGATGGCGAAGATCGGCGGGCAGAGCGAAGGCGTGGTCGAAGTGGCCGCGCGCGACGAGCTCATGCAGCGCTACAACCAGCTGGTGCTGCGCCAGTGCCGCGAGCTCGTCGAGAACCACTATCCATTCGTGCGCAGCAGCCCGGTGGACGTGCCGCTCGGCGACTTCGGCCAGGTGTTCGGCAGCAACGGCATCTTCGACCAGTTCTTCCAGAGCAACCTCAAGTCGCTGGTCGACACCACGCGCAATCCCTGGCGCTGGCGCGAGGGCGCGCCGGCCGGCTCCCAGGCCATGCTCAGGCAATTCCAGATGGTCGAGAAGATCCGCGAGGTGTATTTCCGCTCGGGCAGCCAGACTCCCGAAGTGCGCTTCAGCATCTCGCCGAGCGCGCTCGACGCCTCGGTCGCGCGCTTCGCCATGGACGTCGACGGCCAGCTGTTCGAGTACCGCCACGGTCCGCAGCAGAGCCGGTCCATCGTCTGGCCCGGCAACAACGGCGTCGGCCAGGCATCGGTGATCTTCGAGGACCGCGCGGGCGTGGGCCCGCGGCTGAGCTACAAGGGGCCGTGGGCGCTGTTCAGGCTGCTCGACCAGGCGAAGGTGCAGCGCGAATCCGACACGTCGTTCTCCGCGGCGTTCAGCGTCGAGAACCGCAACGCCGAGATCGGCATCGACGCGAACTCCGTGCGCAATCCGTTCGCCCGCTCCGAGCTGCGCGGCTTCCGCTGCGCGATGTGAGGCGATGAGCGCGCAGTCTCCACCAGGCTTCTTCGGCAAGTTGCCGTGCAACGGCGACTTCATCCAGCACGACGTCTCGCAGGAGTGGCTGGAGAAGTGGGACCGCTGGCAGCAGTCCTGCATCTTCGAGAGCCGCGGCGCGCTGCAGGGCGAGTGGCTGGACGCCTATCTATCCGGTCCGATCTGGCGCTTCGTGCTGAGCGAAGGCGCCTGCGGCAGCGGCGCCTATGCGGGCGTGATCGTGCCGAGCGTGGACCGCGTCGGGCGATACTTTCCGCTGACGCTGGTGCGGCAACTGGACTCGGGCTGGAATCCCCTGGACGTCGCGGTGTGCTGGCCGGCGTGGTTCGAGGCGCTCGAGCAATGCGCCTGCAGCGCGCTCGACGTTCCGGACCTGCGCCTCGACGATTTCATCGCGCAGATCGGACGCATCGAAGACCCGCTGGCGCTCGCGGTGCCGACGCACATCGGCAGCGAGCTGTTCCAGAACGCGGGCTTTCCTGCCGCGAGCACGCAGTGGCAGATCGGTCTGCAGTCCGCCGATCACCTGCAGCTCGACCTCGCGGTGCTCGCATACCGGGAAATCTACCGTCAGCTGCGGCCGGTGACCCTGTGGTGGACCTCCGGCGCATCGCGCGTGCAGCCCTCGTGGCTGCTGTCGCGTGGCCTGCCCGCGCCGCGCAGCTTCGCGGCGATGCTCGATGGACAGTGGCGCGGCACCGACTGGGTGCAGGCCAACCCTTCCGCGATGCTCTCCATGAGCGCCGCGGTCGCGGCTCCTCCCATGCCGCACGCCGCACCGCAGTTCGCGGCGCCGCCGGCACCCATGCCTATCTACTCGGCGCCGGTGGCACCGGCCGCCGCCGCGGCCGCGGTGCCGATGTCGGCCCTCGATGCGCGAGCCAGCCTGCCGACGAACCGGCCCTCGGACGTCGAGGGCAATCTCGCGGCATTCGTAGTCCGTCCGGAGATCGGCCTGTGGGCGGTCATCGCGCCGAACGGCGATACGGCGGTGAACGCCACGCGCAGCGTCGCCGACGCCTTGCAGGACGTGGGCCCCGCCGCCACGCTCACCCTGCTGGCCGAGAGCGTGCGCCAGATCCTCCTGCGCGTCAGCCAGCGCCTCGCGGAGGAATCCGCGCGCAATCCGCTCAAGCCGGTCGGGCTCGCCAATGTGCTCGCGGTGGTGAAATCCGCGGCCGAATGCGCGTACATCAGCGCGGGCGACGCACAGGTGCTGCGCGTGCGCGGCGGCATCACGGTGCCGATGATCCGTGACCAGCCGGCCGCGGAGCATTCGCGCGCCGACCTGATCTCGCTGGTCGCTTCCGCGCCCTCGGGCGCGCCAGACCCGTGCGGTTCGAGCGATCTCGATCACCTGCCCGTGGTCTACGACCGCGCCGCGGCCGGTGACATCTGGCTGCTCGGCGGCAGCCGCGAGGCCGCGGACGCGGCCACGGCCGTGTTCAGCAGCGGCGCGGACGCCGGCAGTTCCATGGATCGCATCGTGCGTGAGTACTCGGCCGCGCTCGGACGTCCGCCGGCGCTCATGATGGTGGAGCTCGGCCGATGAACGGTGGTACGAACCCATGCTTCTGACGCTGAGTGTCATCAGCTCGCAAGGCGCCGCGCTCGGCAACAGTGCGTATCGCGTATTCGACGCGCAGGGCGGAACCATCGGCAGAGTGGACGCGAACGACTGGGTGTTGCCCGATCCGGCCAAGTTCGTGTCCAGCCATCACGCCCGCATCCGCTGTCACAACAATGTCTTCTATCTCCAGGACATCAGCACCAATGGCACGTTCCTCAACTCCACCGATTCGCCGGTATCGAAATCCGACCTGACGGCGCTCGGCGATGGCGATCGCATCCTGATCGGCGACTACGAGATCCTCGTGCAGCTCATCGACGACGGAGCGGCCGCCGCTCCCGAAGCCGCGTCGCCGCCCACGCCGTTGCCGGCCGCGATGCCGGCGCCGATGCCGGCACCCGTGCCTGCGCCGATGCTTGCACCGATGCCTGCGCCGCCGCCCATGGCACCGCCGCCGCCCGCCGCCGGGTGGCCGATTTCCGATCCCGACGCGCCGCTCATGGGCGAGGAATCGCCGGAGACCGCCGATCCGTTGTTGTTGTTAGGAGGAGGGGGCGCGCCGCCCCGTGCGCCCGATGCGCGTGCGGAAGTCTTCACTCCGCCGCCGCCGGTGCGGCCGACGCCCGCCGCGCCGCTCGTTCGGTCTGCGCCTGTGGCACCACCTGTGGCACCGCCGGTCGCGCCCGCCGCGCCGCCCGCGCCCGCCGTGCCCGGCGGCATCCCCGACGATTGGCAGTTGACCGGCTTCAATCTTCCGGCGTCG
>JBIOZI010000305.1:0-10459 GCA_044871085.1 Steroidobacteraceae bacterium
CGACGCCGCTACCGCGGCGGAGCCCACGTGACCCCGGCGCTCAAGAAGCTGCTGTATGTCGACGATGACGCCGACATTCGCGAGATCGTGCAGATGTCGCTCAGCCTCGACGGCGAGCTCGATGTCCAGCTCAGCGAGGGCGGCGAGCGCGCGCTGGAGAAAATGCGCTCCGAGCGGCCCGACCTGGTGGTACTCGACGTGATGATGCCCGGCATGGACGGCCCGACCATCCTCAAACGCATGCGTGGGGATCCGCAGCTCGAGCACATTCCCGTGATCTTCATGACCGCCAAGTCCGACGCGCAGGATCTCGCGCGATTCCTGCGGTTGTCCGTCATCGGCGTGATCTCCAAGCCCTTCGATCCCATGGCCCTCGGCAAGCAGGTGCAGGGCCTGTGGACGGCGCGCGGTGAATGACCCCCGCGAAGCGAAGGCGGCCGCGGCGCGCGCGCGCATGGCCGAGCTGGCGCAACGCTTCGTGGCGCGTACGCGCGACGAGCTCGTCGCCGTCCGTGCGGCGCTCGCGGGCGTCGACGCCGGCGATACCGGCGGCTACGCCACGATCCGGCATTTCGCGCATCGCGTGTGTGGCACGGCCGGCACGCTCGGATTCATGGAGTTGAGCGACCTCGCCGGCGACCTCGAGCGGATGCTCGACCGGCAGATGGCGGCTGCGGCACCGGATGCCTCCGTGCCGGTGCGCGTCGCGAGCGCCGTCGAGGCACTAGAGGCGCAACTCAACCGGCTCGGTACGCCCGCGCCCGGCTGAGCGCTCGGGCGGCGGCGTCTAGTTAGTGATGGGGCGGTCGCTCGCACCGCAGCAATCAATAATGAAAAAATAAACAAGTATTGACGCCGACGCGAATATACGAGATATCGTCGCCCGGGCGCGGACGTCCAACTAGTTGGGAGCAACCAGAATGTTCATGCGAGTAGTGAGGAAGATCTCCGCGCTGGCCGCGGCCACGGTGCTTGCCTGGGTGGATGTGGGCGGGGCGTCAGCGCCGGCGTCCGCACAGGCGCCGACGATTTCCACCATCAGCTGCACGGTCTATTTCAAGGACCTTCAGATCAATACCCCGAGAGTCATGCGGTGCGGCGCCGCCGAGGTCTGGGTCAAGCGACAACTCATCGTGAGTTGTAGTGGTTTCGGGAATTGCTGGGCCAACGTCACCGACTACATGCAGGCGCGCCAGATCAGCTACCCCGACGGCAGCGTGCTCGCCGTCAATGCGTTCAGTGTGAGCCCCAACACCTGCAGGGCACCTTTGACGTCGACACTGAGTCCGTGGTGCACCGTGGGCTCGGCCACGAACAGCGACTACGCGCAGGCGGTCACCGTCGTCGCCCGGTAGCGGCAGCGTAGCGGGCGCGGGCGGCCTGTCGGCCTCCCGCGTTCGCGCCGCGCTCTCAGCTACGAGTCGGATTCGGCGACCAGCGCCTCGACCGCGTCGTAGTCGAGCTCTGCGCCGGTCTCGAGCCGCTGCGCGACGCGCTCGATGATCGGCCAGTCCTGCTCCACCAGGTCCACGGCATCGCGGCTCGCGGCCAGGAATTCCTCGGCGCTCAGCATGAGGCCCGCGACCGCCTCGCGGTCGTCCATGGCCGCCACACCCGAGAACACCCGGTCGAAGCGCAGTCCGCGCAGTTTCGCCTCCGCGCACGGCCCGGCGAGCAGCACGATGGCGTGCAACACCGGCGACTCCTCGACTTCGCCCGAGGTCTGCAGGTCGGTCCAGTGCAGCGCGCCGTCGATGTCCGCGTCCTCGTCGGGGATCGCCGTGACGTGGTCGAAGACCAGCCCGGTGCGCACCGCGGCCACCGCGTGGGCGGCCTCGTGAATCGCGGTGATCCAGGTGTTGTCCATGGCCATGGTTGCGAGTCGAATAATAAGGACTCGGGGGAAGAAAACCCGGTCCCCGAACGTACTCCCTGCATATGAGCCCGTTCACGTGGCGCAAGGAGTGCGTATGGTCGAAGAGGAAGAGCGGCGGTTGCGCCTGCGGGCGCGAGCGGCGTTGCGCGCCAATGCCCTGCCGAACCGAAGCCCGGCGCGCCTGTGGGGCGGCCAGGGCTCGGGAGCGCTGTGCCCCGTGTGCGGCGAGCCCGTCACCGCGGCGGATGCCGAGCTCGAGCTGGAGTTCGCGGCCGACGCGGCCGGGCCGGAGGCGCGCGAGTTCCATCTGCACGTGCGCTGCTTCGCGGCGTGGGAGACGGAGCGGCGGGACGTGACCTGAGGCATGGGGGCGAGCCGGCGGCCTGGCGTGCAAGTTTTCCGCACACCTGCCGCGATGTTCGGCAAACTACCCGCCCTTTGAAATCCGCGGCTCCGGCCGCTGCCGCCATGCTGCTGGAAATCTCGACCACACATTCGCCCGCGAGCGACCTGGGGTTTCTCCTCGAGAAGCATCCGGCGCGCGTGCACGATTTCGAGATCGCGGGCGGCAAGGCGACGGTGTTCTACCGCGAGGCGAACGAAGCGCGTTGCACGGTGGCCTTGCTGCTCGACGTCGACCCGGTCGGGCTCGTGCGAGGCCAGGGGCGCGGCAATCTCGACATGCCGCTCGAGCAGTACGTCAACGATCGCCCCTATGTGGCGTCGTCGTTCCTGAGTGTTGCAATGGGCACGGCCTTTCGCTCGGCGCTGGGCGGCAAGTCCCGGTCGCGCCCGGAATTGGCCGCGACGCCGATTCCGCTGGAAGCACGCTTGCCGTCGCTGCCGTGTCGCGGCGGCGAAGGCCTGCTGCGCATGCTGTTCGAGCCCCTCGGCTACGAAATCGAATCGACCCGCATCCCGCTCGACGCCAGCGCGCCGGAGTGGGGCATGTCGCCGTACTACTCGGTGATGTTGCGCGCCACCAAGACCCTGCGTGAGCTGTTGCAGCACTTGTACGTGCTCATCCCGGTGCTCGACGACGAGAAACATTACTGGGTGGGCGACGCCGAAGTCGAAAAGCTGGTTCGGCACGCGGGTGAGTGGTTAGGGGACCATCCGGCGCGCGAAGCCATCGCCCGGCGCTACTTCAAGCACCGCAGGAGCCTGGCGCGCGACGCGCTTGCGCGGCTGGTGGCCGGGGACGAAGCCGAACCGGATGCAGCCGAAGAAGCGCCGCGGCCCGCACAGGCGCGGGAACAGCAGCTCGAAGAGAAGATCAGTCTCAATCAGCAACGCATCGAGCGCGTGACGGACATCGTCCAGCGACTGGGGGCGACGAGTGTCGTCGACCTCGGATGCGGCGAAGCGAAGGTTCTGTCGAGCCTGTTCAAGCTCAAGCAGCTGACCCGCCTGCTCGGAATGGACGTGTCCATGCGCTCACTCGAGCTCGCCGCGGATCGGCTGAACCTCGATCGACTGCCGCCGAGGCAACGCGAGCGGATCTCGCTGATCCATGGCTCGCTGATCTATCGCGACCAGCGCCTCGCGGGGTTCGATGTAGCAACGGTCATCGAAGTGATCGAGCATCTCGATGCTTCCCGCCTCGCCGCCTTCGAGCGCGTCCTGTTCGAGTTCGCCCGTCCGGCGGCCATCGTGATGACCACTCCCAACCGCGAATACAACGTGAGGTTCACCAATCTCCCGGCCGGGCAGTTCCGTCATGCCGATCATCGCTTCGAGTGGACGCGGGGCGAGTTTCAGGCCTGGGCGAGCCTGCAGTCGGAGCGATTCGGCTACCGCGTGATGTTCGAGTCCGTCGGTGAAGCAGATGCCGACCTGGGAGGTCCGACGCAGGCCGCCGTCTTCGAGCTCGGCGATGCGGCGGCGCCCGCCCCGGCGCGGTGAGTCCGAAGATGGAGATCAGAATTCCCGAGCTGGCCCTCGTCGTGATGGTCGGCACTTCCGGATCCGGCAAATCGACGTTCGCGCGCAAACACTTCCTGCCCACGGAGATCCTCTCGTCGGATTACTGCCGCGGCCTGGTCGCGGACGACGAAAACGATCAGGCGGCAACCAAGGACGCGTTCGAAGTGCTGAATTTCATCGCGGCGAAGCGGCTCGCCGCGGGCCGCTTGACGGTCGTGGATGCGACCAACACCCAGCCGGAAGCGCGTAAGCCGCTCATCGAGCTCGCGCGCCGCTTTCATTGCCTGCCGGTCGCGCTGGTGCTCGACATGCCCCAGGAGGTATGCCACGAGCGGAACCGGCAGCGTGCGGACCGCGACTTCGGTCCACACGTGGTGCGCAATCAGCGCTCGCAATTGCGCCGCTCGTTGGGACACTTGCAGAAAGAGGGCTTCCGCCACGTGACCGTGATGCGTTCCGTGGAGGAGGCCGATGCGGCGACCGTCACGCGCGAGCCACTCTGGAACAACAAGAAAGCGGAGGCCGGTCCGTTCGACATCATCGGCGACGTGCACGGCTGCTACGACGAGCTGCGCCAGTTGCTCGATCGACTGGGGTATGTCGTCACCGGCGACGACGCGAATCCATCGCTCGTGCATCCGCGGGGACGCCGCGCGGTGTTCGTGGGGGATCTCGTCGATCGCGGGCCGAGAAGCCCGGATGTGCTGCGCCTGGTGATGAGCACGGTGACGGCCGGGACGGCGTTCTGCGTCGCCGGCAATCACGATGTGAAGCTGTCGCGCAAGCTGCGTGGCAAGGACGTGAAGATCACACACGGGCTGGCGGAGACGCTCATGCAACTCGAAGCGGCCAGCGCCGAGTTCAAGCGCGACGCCGCGGAGTTTCTCGACGGGCTGGTGAGCCACTACGTGTTCGACGGCGGAAAGCTGGTCGTGGCGCATGCCGGGCTCAAGGAGGAAATGCACGGGCGCGGCTCGGGCGCGGTGCGTGCGTTCTGCATGTACGGGGAAACGACGGGCGAGACCGATGAGTTCGGGCTGCCGGTGCGCTACAACTGGGCGCAGGACTACCGTGGCCGCGCGATGGTGGCGTACGGCCACACGCCCGTGCCGGCCGCTGAGTGGCTCAACAACACGATCTGCCTCGACACCGGCTGCGTGTTCGGCGGTAGTTTGACCGCGCTGCGATATCCGGAGCGCGAGCTGGTGTCCGTGCCCGCGGCGCGCATGTACTACGAGCCGATCCGGCCGCTCGTACCGGCCGTGGACACGACGCTCAGCGCCCAGCAGGAGCACGACGACGTACTCGATCTCGCGGACGTGGTGGGCAAGCGTTTCATCGAAACCGGGCTCGGCCGCAGCGTCACCATCCGCGAGGAGAACGCCGTCGCGGCGCTCGAAGTGATGAGCCGGTTCGCTGCGAATCCGAAGTGGCTGGTGTACCTGCCGCCCACCATGTCGCCTTCCGAGACTCATGCGGAAGGCACGTTGCTCGAGCACCCGCGCGAGGCGTTCGCGCATTACGCGCGCGCCGGAGTCGAGACGGTCGTGTGCGAAGAAAAGCACATGGGCTCGCGCGCCATCGTGGTCGTGTGTCGAGACGAGGCGGCGGCGGCGCAGCGATTCGGCGTCCAGGGCGAAGGGCAGGGCATCGTCTACACGCGCACTGGACGCCGGTTCTTCAATGAGCCTGCACTCGAAACCGAATTCGTGCGCCGCGTCGCGGCCGCACTCGAGCAGGCCGGGTTCTTTGGAGAGTTCGCGAGCGACTGGTTCGTGCTCGACTGCGAGCTGATGCCCTGGTCGGCGAAGGCGCAGGATCTGCTGCGCCACCAGTACGCGGCGGTTGGCGCATCCGCGTCGGTCGCGCTGCGCGCGGCACTGGCGAGTGTTTCCCAGGCGCGGCCGGCCGAGGCGGACCTGTCGGGCGTCGCCGCAGCGCTCGGCACGCGCATCGAATTGGTGGATCGGTACGTCGACGCGTATCGCCGGTACTGCTGGCCGACGCAGGGGCTCGAGGGACTCGAGCTCGCGCCATTTCATCTGCTGGCGTCCGAAGGGCGCGTGCACACGGACCAGGATCACGTCTGGCACATGACCACGCTCGCGAAACTGGCGGTCGTCGATCCGGAGTTGTTTGTCGCCACGCCGCATCGTGCGGTGGAATTGCAGGATGCGGCGGCGGTCGGCGCGGCGACGCAGTGGTGGGAAGACCTCACGGCGCGCGGCGGCGAGGGCATGGTGGTGAAGCCGCTGCAGTTCATCGTGCGCGGCGCCAAGGGGTTGTTGCAGCCGGCGCTGAAGTGTCGCGGCCGGGAATACCTCCGCATCATCTACGGACCGGAGTACGACCTGCCACAACACGTCGAGCGCCTGCGCAGTCGCGGGTTGTCGGGCAAGCGCAGCCTCGCCCTGCGCGAGTTTTGCCTTGGCATCGAAGGGCTGACGCGATTCGTGCATCGCGAGCCGTTGCGGCGCGTGCACGAATGCGTGTTTGGAGTGCTGGCGTTGGAGAGCGAGCCGGTGGATCCGCGGCTCTAACCAGGCATCGCAGTCGTTCCCCGTTCGCCCCGGCAGGCGACGCGCTCAGATGCCCGCTGTGGCAGGCCCATGATTCCGCCTACAAATCCTGCGGCGTGCCTGAAACGGTAGGAATTCACTGACCTCGACGTGCCTGCTCCCCCGTCAAACCACTACCGCACGCTGTGGTTAGCTCCCCAAACGCTGTCGGCATTCGGCGACAGCCTGGCGGTGCATGCAGTGTACGTCCACGCCAAAGTAGTTAGGGCGGCAGGCGCCGCGTACCGGGTTCGGATCTCAAGGAAGGGGCTGGTGCAGTCCACCAACGCACTCGAAGAATTGGCGGCGACGGATCAGTCCTTCGAGCATTCACCGCGCTTGCCCGTGGCCGACGACGCGGGCGCGGAGCGCGAGCATTCCGAGCGCGCCGCGGTTCGTGCAGGCAGTTGGATTCCCTTCCCGCAGGCCTCGCGCGCGGATGTGCGTTCGTGTCTCATGCATTGGAACGGGCAGTGGGTGACGGGCGATCGGTTTGCACGCGATTACGCGGCCGGCATCCTGTTGTTCGATTCGGAAGCGACGCAGTCGGTCGCCCGGTTCCATCCGGCGCGGCATTGCGCGGAAGTTCGCGACTTCGAGACCCACGCGATGGTGTGGGCGAGCGTGCTGGTGTCATTCGACGCGGCGGGCTTTCGCGACCGGGACCGCGAAACCCTGCTGGCCGCCTTGCTGGTGGAGCTGCGGCTGGCCTGGTGCACCGGCGAGCCGCCCCACTCGATTCTCGAAGCCGCGATTCTCGAGCGGGCGCTGATCTACCTCGCGGTGCGTGATCGCAGCAGCCCCATGACGACGGCACGGTCCATCGTGAATTCGTACCTGTCCGCGGTCGGGGTGCCGGAACCGACCGCGTCCTTCGCGCTTGCGCGCCATCTCTGGGCGCTGTTCGGCTACCGCGTCTGCCGCGACATCTATCGGCTAGGCGTCGCATCGCGGATGCGGCTGGCGGCGGTTTCGCTGGCGGCAGGCCGAAAGCCCGCGCAAAGTTAGACGAGGCGAGGCCAGTTGCTCGTGAGTGTCGAAGGATTGGTGGGCGGTACAGGGCTTGAACCTGTGACCCCTGCCGTGTGAAAGCAGTGCTCTACCGCTGAGCTAACCGCCCGCCTGGACTGACGTCCGTCGAGAGGGGGCGAAGTCTAAAGACCGCGCCCGGGCGAATCAATCGGCGCTCTCGAAACCGAGCTGGCAGCGGCCATTCCCGAGAGTCCCGACCAGGCACCATCCACGCCAGTAGTAGCCAATCCCGAGAATCCCGACCAGGCACCACTTTCTCGGCAACCCGCGGAAATCCCCGTCCCGGTACCACTCAGGTGCGGATGCTACGATTCGCGCCCCCACTGGCCCCCTGACTCAGACCTGCCCGCATGACCACTCCCGTCGTCACCCGTTTCGCCCCCAGCCCCACCGGCCTGCTGCACATCGGAGGCGTGCGCACGGCACTGTTCTCCTGGCTGTACGCCCGCCGCATGAAGGGCCAGTTCATCCTGCGCGTCGAGGACACGGACCTCGAGCGCTCGTCCGCCGAGGCGGTGAAGGTGATCGTCGAGGGCATGGCCTGGCTCGGGCTCGACCACGACCAGGGGCCGTTCTACCAGACGCAGCGCTTCGATCGTTATAAAGAAGTGATCGGCGACATGCTCAAGGCGGGCACGGCCTACCACTGCTACTGTTCGAAGGAAGAGCTCGACGCGATGCGCGGGGCGCAGCAGCTCGCCAAGGAGAAGCCGCGCTACGACGGACGCTGCCGCCACGGCAAGGGGCCGGGCCCGGCCAGCGGGCGCGCGCCGGTGGTGCGCTTCAAGAATCCGGAAGACGGCGCCACGGTGGTCGAGGACGTGGTGCACGGGCAGGTGACGTTCCAGAACAAGGAGCTCGACGACCTCATCATCGCGCGCTCCGACGGCACGCCCACCTACAACTTCTGCGTGGTGGTCGACGATGCCGACATGGGCGTCACGCACGTGATCCGCGGCGACGACCACCTCAACAACACGCCGCGGCAGCTGAACATGCTGCTGGCGCTGGGCAAGACGCCGCCGGTGTACGCGCACGTGCCGATGATCCTCGGCCCCGACGGCGCCAAGCTCTCCAAGCGCCACGGCGCGGTGAGCGTGCTCGAATACCAGGAGCAGGGCTATCTACCCGAGGCGCTGCTCAACTACCTGGTGCGCCTGGGCTGGTCGCACGGCGACCAGGAATACTTCACGCGCGACGACATGATCGCCGCGTTCGACGTGCGCGACATCAACAAGTCGGCGTCGGCACTCAACCCGGAGAAGATGCTGTGGCTCAACCAGCAGCACATGATCCGGGCACAGCCCAAGGACATCGTGCCGCACCTGCGCTGGCACCTGGCGCGCCTCGGGGTGTTCACGCAGGACGATGCGCTGCTCGAGGGCATCGTGCTCGCGCAGCGCGAGCGCGCCAAGACGCTCAAGGAGATGGCGGAGAACAGCCGCCTGTTCTTCGGCGACGACGTGACGGTGGACGCGAAGGCCGCCGAGAAGCACCTCACGCCCGAGGCGCGCGCGATGCTCGCCGGGCTCGCCGGCCGCCTCACGGCCCTGCAGCAGTGGACCGCGGCGGCGATCCACGCCGAGCTCGACGCGCTGGCGAAGGAGAAGAACCTGGGGCTGGGCAAGATCGCGCAGCCGCTGCGCGTGGCCATCACGGGCGGCACGGTGTCGCCGCCCATCGATCTCACGCTCGAGCTGCTGGGTCAGCCGCGCACGCTGGCGCGGCTGCAGTCAGCGCTCAAGTAAGGCGGTCAGCGCCGCTCGAGCGCGGCCGCGGCGCGCCAGGCGTCGATGATGGTCTTGCCGACGTGGTCCCAGGTGCGCTCGGTGACCAGCTTCGCGTACGCGCGCTCGGCGATCTCGCGCCGCAGGGATGCGGACTCGGCCAGCGCCGTGAGCGCCTTGCCGCAGCCCGCGGCGTCCAGCGGCTCGAACAGCAGCGCCGTATCACCGCTCGTGTGCACGTCGAGGATCGGCGGCAGCGCGGGCATGGCCAGCGGAATCCGCAAGCCCATCATCTCGAACATCACGATGGGCGAGCCGAACACGTTCGAGTGCGGCAGCACGCCGATGTCGAACGTGCCGATGTAGTCGTACACGGCCGCGCGCGGCACGGCGCCCGTCAACACCACGGCCTTCTCGAGCGGCGTGCCGAGCACCTTGGCCTTGAGCTCGGCGGCGGCCGGGCCGGCGCCCACCAGGCACAGCTTCACGTTGAAGCCGCGGCGCAGCTCCGCGAACACGTCGATGAGGAAGTCGAGGCGGTCCCAGACGTCGAACCAGCCGGCGAACCCGATGACCAGCTCGTCGGGCGCGAAGCCCAGCTCGGCGCGCACGATGGCGCGGTCGCGCGCCTTGCGGACACGCGCGATGTCGAAGCCGTTGGGCACCACGGCGAGCCGGCGCCGGTCGAGCCCGGCCTGCACCAGGCGCTCGCCCAGGTACGAGGACACGGGCTGTGCCAGCGTGCAGCGGCGGATCAGGTGGCGCTCGAAGGCCGCGCACAGCCGTGGAAAGGACTGCCGGCGCGCGCGGTTCGGGATGCCGCTGACCTCGTTGGCCTCGAGCAGGAAGCTCACGCCCGCGCGGCGTGCGGCCCAGGCCCCAGCGAGTAGATAGAACGCGTAGCGCTCGAACACCAGGTCGTACCGGCGCGCGCGCAGCGCACGCCGCAGCCGCAGCGTGGCCGGGAGGTTGTAGAAGATCTCGAGCAGCTCGAACACGAAGTTCGGCAGGTGCTTGCTGATCATCTTGAACACGGACGACCAGCCGCGGGTCTGCTGTTTCGCCTTGTCCACCGGCATGCTCGCGGCCGGATCGAACGGGTCGACGCCCGGCGGCGACAGCACGTCCACCGTGTGGCCCGCCGTGCGCAGCGCGGTGACGATGCTCACGATGTGATTGCCCTCCGCGCCGCGTCCCTGGGTGCGGTGGTGATAGAGGATGGTGAGCGGTGCGCTCATGGCTGCATCGCGCCGGTCGCGAGCCTGCGGATGACATCGTACATCTCCCAGGCGCTCACGTATTTCAGCGTGAATCCGGGGCGGTCGCGAAAATCCGCCTCG
>JBIOZI010000306.1:0-13212 GCA_044871085.1 Steroidobacteraceae bacterium
TAGTTGTTGAATCGCCTTACGGAAGACGGGTATGTGCCTAGTGAGGCGCAAGCACGGGAGGCGCTACGGCGTGAACGTACGCGACAAGGGGCCGCTCGTGAAAGGCCACCCCTGTTCGCGTCAATGCGATACAACCCTCCACCGCTGGCGACGACGCCTCTTGCGGGCGACACATCCCCGGGCAGAGTCGCGCCACCCAGAAGGGGTGGGGCGGCTAGCGCGGCAGCAGCGAGCGCGCCCGCTGGGACTGTTCTCTTAATGCGTCTGCGAAAAGCCCACGTAACAGATCGGCCGACCCAAACGCAGATTCCGATACGAATCGCAGATACGTTTTTCAACGGTGTAACTCACGTTCAAAGTGCGCATTCGGGTCAGCGGCATGGAATTATCGAGGCGACAGCTAGAGGCGGCCGAAATACCATGAAGTTGGAAATTCCGGAAATGCGAGACTTTGCTCAACCGGTAGCTCGTTTCGAGAGAACACCCGAAGGCGTCATGTATGAGGTATATGACGTTGGGTCGTCGCAGGGAAACCAGGTGCTGGCAACGCTCGAAGACGGGCGGCGTGACAATACAACGCAGCTCTCGATAAGCGACGCGGAGAGAGCCACCTGGTGGCGGCCGATCTAGACTCGGAAGGCAGTGCTTCAGGACTGTCGCGCTCCGTTTTTCGCACATTTCGATGTGCGCGTTGAAAGACAAGGCCGCCAATAAGTGCCTATCTTCGGACATCGTCACACGTGTGCTGTTCGGGCTCAGCGGCGATATTCCTTTTGAACCGCTAGCCGCCGGTCCCGACGACCTGGCCAATGACCAGGTGTCTATGCGCGAAAATAGCCAGGTCCTTGCGGGGGATTTGCGGGAGCTGGCCCTGCTTCGTCGTGCTCAGTCGTGACAAATGCAACGGGTGCCATGCGAGCTCGAGATTTTTGACTCAACAAATTCAACTATCTACATTTCTCATCCTTCCCAAAAGTTCGACCCCTTCCAACTACGAACCAGGTGGTCGGGAGTTCGATCTCTCCGGGCGCGCCAACTTACCCGCGCACGCTGTAGGAAATTTCTCTGGCGATGCGTCTCGAGGGCGTCGATATCACGAGGTGGTCGCCCAGCTGATCCGCCGCCCCGCGAAGACCGTCGCCGGCAGCAACCATCCTTTCGTTGCGTGCTCCAGCGTGAATCAGGCGACCGCTGCGACCGCGATCCCCTGCTCAAATAGCCCTAACAGCCCGGCATCGACCACACCGCACGGCGGTACGGTGCGCACGGGCTCGAATCCCATCCGCGAATTCTTCAACTGCCGCAGTGGTACTCGAATTCGATCGCGGACTTGCGCGACACGAGGACATATCGGTCGATGGCACAATCCTGACGTCCGCGCCGGCGAAGCGCCTCGAGAGCGGCGCCACGGAATTGCGGCTCGAAGTCGGGCGCAGCCTTCACCCATACATTCGGCGAAAGCTGACGTGGGATATGACTTCGCATCTTGCGGCCGGGCGCGACCAGAATCTTCCCCGGATGCAGTGCGCTTTCGTAGGCCACGAGCTTTTCGATCTTGAGTCGCGGAACGGTGGCGTCGACGACCGTGTACTCGCCGTGCGCGTAGTCGTAGAACAGCTGATTTTGCGAGCCGCAGGCGGGCAATCCAGCGGCGAGCAGTAAAATTAAGACACTGGCTTTCATTCCAAAGGTCATAGCCTGGCCCTCGTTTTTCGCGCGAGGATAGCACACGTGCCTGAAGCTGCCGGCAAACTACCCGATGCTGCTGGTGCAGCAATTGTGCTGGCCCGTCGTTTTCGGGGCTCTAAGGGTTGATAGGGTATGGTCTAGCCCATCAGGCCGATGCTTCGAGTTGATAGGCAGTGAGCTCGCCTTCGAAGCGTGTCAGGAGTTGCGGCCCGGCAGCGGTTTTCATCCCATCTATTCATTTCAAAGGGGCAGTACTCGCAACGGCATTCTGGTCCTTGCCGCCGATTCAATGCGAAGCTTCCCGCGCAGTGACCGCCAACTCCATTCGATTCATCCCCGATTCTCGACCATCGAGCATCACTCTCAATTCCACTCGCCGGCCTGGCGGCACGACTGCCGAAGGGGTCGCCAGGATCCTGCGCGCGCCTCCGTCCATCTCCCCGATCCAGAATGACACCACGATCCGTTTGTCTTCAGGGCTTTCCTTCGCCATCACATCGATGAATCTGCCGCCAAGGTCGATGGTCGACTTCACGCCATCCTTGACGACGACCTGCGGCGAGGCGATGAGCTTGCCATCGATGGAAAAGTCCAGCGAGAGCTCGTAGCTGGTTTCGCTCGCGAGACAACAGGTCGCCACCATCAGCATCATCGCCATTGCCATCAGTCGCATGGTTCCTCCGCGGTGGGCTTGGAGCATCGGAGCAGCAGCCCAGGTCTGCAGCTGATCTTTGAAACGTAGGAAATGCCGTTTTGGGTCTGAATGGAGGCATTTACGTCAGTGGCCTGGTGCCTTCCGCGGCAATCGCAGCTCGGCAAGCAGCCCTCCCTCTGGGCGATTTCTCAGCGTGACCGTCCCGCCGTGCGCCTGGGCGATGTCGCGGGCAATAGATAGTCCGAGGCCGGTACCACCGCTGTCGCGGCTGCGCGAGGACTCGAGCCTATAGAAGGGCTCGAACACCCGTTCGAGCAACTCGTCGGGAATGCCCGGCCCTTCGTCCGCAACACCGATGACCAGGGCCTCGCCATCCTCGACGCGGATCATGGCGCGCTTGCCGAATTTCAACGCGTTGTCGACGAGGTTCGTGAGGCATCGCCTGAGGGCGCGTGGTCTTGCGGCCAGCGGTGCGAGTGCCGATCCCTCGATCGAAACGGCCGAACCGACCTCGGAATATTCCGCGACCAGCGTCTCGAACAGGACGTTCACGTCTACCGGCTCGAACGCCTCGTCGTCGACGCCTTTGAACAAAGCAAGCGCGCCGCGCACCAGGGCCTCCATTTCATCGAGATCCGAACGGAAACGTTCGCGCAAGTGCGGTTCCTCCACCGACTCGACGCGCAGCCGAAGCCGCGTGAGCGGCGTGCGCAGATCGTGCGACATGGCCGCGAGCACCTGGGTGCGGCTGTCGAGATAGCGCAGCAGGCGGTCCTGCAGGGTGTTGAACGCGCGCGTCGCCTCGCGGATCTCGCGCACGCCTTCCTCGGGCAGCGGCGGATGCCGGACGCTGCGGCCGGCGGCTTCGGCGGCTTGCGCGAGATTCGACAGCGGTCGCGTGATGTTTCGCGTCACGATGAAGAGGATGACGACCAGCACGACGGCCAGCGCGCCGAGCTGTACGAACAGCAGCCAGGGCAGTGGCGGCGCCGGCGGCGGTGCCGGGACGCGGAACATGATCGTATCGCCGTCCGGCAGTACGACCGACAGATCGAGCAGGCTCGCCGTCGAACGACCCGCCTCGGAGACGAGGCGAATCGCACGCTCGCGTCCGCGCTGCATGGGGCTCACGGTTATCCCGTAGCGGTCGCCGAGCAACTCGTGTAGTTCCGACACGAATGCCCGCTCGATATTGGCAAGCTCCCGGCGGGGGATCGACCGCCGATAGTCGTGCCCGTATTCGACCATGAGCCTGGGATCGTGGTACAGGCGTGCGCGCTCGGCCACCCGTGCATCGCGATCCTGTTCCTCGAGCATGTGAGTGAGACCGGCGACACGCGTCGAGCTGTCGCCGACGCCGCCCACGCTCATGGTGAGCTCGCGGCGATCCTGCACGATCAACACGACGATCAGGGCAAGGGTGATACCCACCGCGAGCAACACGGAGGCGGCGAGCCGCCCGAACAGCGTGGACGGGAGCACGTTCACCCGGTTTCCACCGGGACACCGATCACGTAGCCCTCACCGTAGACGGTCTTGATGATGTCCGGCGTGCGCGCGTCATCGCGCAGCAGCAGTCGCAGCCGGCCCACGCGCACGTCGATGCTGCGATCGGAGGGGTCGTGGTCGCGTCCGCGCAGCAGGTCCGACAGCTGCGCGCGCGACAGGACCCGGCCCGCGTGCGCCAGCAACACGGCCAGCAACCGATACTCGGCGCCCGACAAGGACACGATCGTGCCGTCCTCGTGTGTCAGCGAACGTGTCGTGGTATCGAGCCGCCAGCCGGCGAAACGATAGCCGGCAACCGCCGATGGCACGGTATCGCGCGGCATGTGGGCCGTACGTCGCAGGACGGCGGCAATGCGCCCCAGCAGCTCGCGCGGATTGAAGGGCTTCGGCAGATAGTCGTCCGCGCCGAGCTCCAAACCCAGGATGCGGTCGATGTCATCGGCACGCGCGGTGAGCATGATGATGGGTATCTGCGAATTCGCGCGCAGCGCCCGGCACAGCGTGAGCCCGTCGTCGCCCGGCATCATGACGTCCAGCACGATCAGGTCGACATGAACCCGGCTGAGCACGCGGCGCATCTCCTTGCCGTCGCGCGCCACGCTCACGCGCAGGCGATTCTTCTCCAGGTAGGCGGCGAGCAGCGTGCGAATCTCGCGATCGTCGTCCACGACGAGGATGTGGGCAGCTTCGTCCATCGCGTGCAAGAGTAACGCTTTCGCACCTCGCACAGCTCGATCTAGAGTCGCGGCAACCAGGAGCGCAGGGTGGCCTCGCAGATTCCGATGCCCATGAGTATCGTCAGCGCAAACAGGCCAATCGCCATTGCATAGCGACCGCGAGGGTTGCCCTTGTCACGAGCCAGAAAGTAGAGCTCCAGGACCGCGAGCGGCAGCAGGTATTGGCCGAAATGCCAGGTGGCGACGAACGGCCCCGAAAACGTCTTGGCGTCGATACCGATGCCACCGGTGAGGAAGTCCCACACCCGAAACCCAATGCGGATGAACCAGACGCTGCTCACCACCATGAACAGGCGCAGGGCCCAGCGTCGATGCATGCGGATGTCGCGGGCAACTGCGTGGCGCAATGCGATGGCGGCGAAGACGATGATGAGGACGCCATCGACGCTCGTGCCCATGTTGTTCACCAAACTACCGAAGCGAGGGCGCGTCCATATGAGATAGAGCCCGATGCCGGCGCTGACGACCGCGGTCAGCAGGTAGGTGCGACCCAGCCAGCGGTGAAAACTCGCAAAACGCGCGCGGATCTGCGGGACGATCTGCAGCGGGCCGCCACCCATGATGATGACGGCAAACAACAAATGGCCGGCCAGCGCGGTATTGCCCGCCGTATCGCCGGGCACGTAGCCATTGAACAGAGGTGCCTTCCGCAAACCCTCGATACCGCCTTGCAGGAGCAAGGGGCCGTAGAAGGCCAGAACATAGGCACCGAAAATCCACTGGCCCAGGGCGGCCAGCAGCCACCAAAGCCGGGCTGAGGCATCGAGCGCGGTGTCTGCCGAGAAGCTGAACTGCGGGCGACTGGTCAATACGGCTTCGATCACGATCGCGCACCTCCTGATCGCGAAGAAGGTTGCAACGGCATGTCTGCGGGTGCCGTGAGCAATCGTAAGGAATTGTAAGGGCCGGTGGCCTGAGCCTGTTGGCCTGCTTGGAGAGCTATCACGCGTATCTGCGCAACAACCTGGAGCCATCGATGCGCGTGGTGATCGAACCTCTGCGGGCGCGCCTTGTTTTTTTGCTGACCCTACAAGAGCCTGGTGCTTCGCACTTCCCCGGGCTCTTCTTCGCCGCGGCGACTACGAATCATGCCGCCGCCCTCGTCGCATCGCCGACATCCACCGGTGCACCAACCGGCAGTCGAATAAAGAAGGTGGTGCCCTTACCGCATTCGGTCTCGAATCGCAGCGTGCCGCCGTGCTTGTTGACGATGACGCTGCGTGCAATCGAGAGCCCCTGTCCGGTTCCTTTGCCGACTTCCTTGGTCGTGAAGAACGGGTCGAAGATCTTGTCGCGCGCCGATTCTGGAATCCCGGTCCCGGTATCCGAAATTGAGATTTCGACCTCGTTGCCGTCGAGGCGGGTCCGCACGGTGAGTTTCCCAAGATTGCCCTTGTCTTTGACGACATCGGAAATGGCGTGCGATGCATTCACCAGCAGGTTGAGCACGACCTGATTGATCTCCCCGAGAAAACACAATACGGGCGGCAAATCTCCTAGGTCCGTGTCGACCTCGGCGACGAGTTTGTATTCGTTGTGCGCGACGACCAGCGTGCTGCGAATCGCCTTGTTCAGATCAGCCAATGTCTTCTGCGCCTGGTCGGGATGGGCGAATTCCTTCATCGAGCGCACGATAGTCGCGATTCTTCCGAGGCCTTCAATCGAGTTGTCGACCGCCTCGGGCGTGTTCTCCAAGACGAACTGAAGATCGGCGGCCTTTTCCGCTTCGTCGGCGAGGTGCGCCGCCGCGACCACATCACCAGAGGACTGCGTCGCATCCTTGAGATCACGGTAGGCCTGGATCACCGCGGCTACATCGGTCATCGACGCACGAATGAACTGCAAGTTGTCCGAAACGAACTGTACCGGGGTGTTGATCTCGTGGGCGATGCCAGCAGCCAGTCGGCCGACGGACTCGAGCTTCTGCGCCGTCAGCAACTCGCCCTGTGCTTCCTTGAGCTCGAGGGTGATCTCCTCGAGCGCCCGGGCAAGCCTGGCATTGTTCAATGCGAAATGAGCATCGAGCGCGGAGACGATCAGCGTGAGGCTCAAGATGACCAAGGTGCTTGCGCCGATGGCAATCGCGAGCATCGTGTTACTGATGCCGCCGGCGACGGCTGCGACGCAAAAGCTGCCCGGAGCAAAGTGTGCCGCCGCCATGCCGGTATAGTGCATTCCGGTGATTGCCAGGCCCATCACACCGGCGCTGCCGAGCTTGGCGAGGATGGCGAGCTTCGAGCGCTTGGTGCGCAATTGGAGCGCGATCCACAGTGCCGCGAGTGAGGCACTCATCGCGATGAGCACCGAGGCGACGAAGATGAGCGGATCGTAGCGTATGGGTGGCGACATCTGCATCGCGAACATGCCGGTGTAGTGCATGGCGGAAATGCCGATGCCCATCAGGATCGCACCGATGACCAGGTCTTTTGCTCTGAGCTTCGGCCGTCGCAGGATGAACAGCGCAATCGCCGACACTACGACCGCGATGAACAGCGACAGCAGTGTGATGGGCAGGTCATACGCGACCGGTACCGGCAGGTGGAAAGCCAGCATGCCGATGAAGTGCATCGACCAGATGCCGCATCCCATGGACACGGCGCCTGCGATGAGCCAGGTCCAGGATTTCCTGGGGCTCGATGTATCAGCACTGACGCAGCCCGCGAGATCGAGCGCCGTGTACGAGGCGATGGTCGCGATCAGAATGGAAAGCGCGACCAAACTTGAATCGTATTGGCCGTTCATGGTGCGTCCGCGGGTAGCTCACACTGAGTCAACGAAGGAGGGTCGCCGACTCTGCAGCTGCCACGAGGGCTCGTGATGGGCATGGCGTTGTTGAGCCCCCGCTGAGGTCCTGCCTCAAATGTGCACAAGATACGGTTCAAGGGGGCAGGCCGACTGTGCCTTGATGCACAACATCCAGGGTTGATCTCGCGATACGACGCGGTTCGTGCCGCGGGCACTAGGTACAAACCCTAGGAGGCAGGCGGGCGGCGGGCGCCTGGTCGGCTCATGATGCACGTCACCTCGTGCTCGGCTAACAAGCGCCGGACCGTCGCGCCGCCGGCGCCCGCCAGATCACGCGCTACCACGGCACGGCGACGCTTCGGCCGTCTAACCAGTGGCTCTCGTCCCCGCCATGCACGACGACTCCGCCGAGCGCCTGGTTGGGGTGGCTCGGCGGGAAGGGCATGCACGTTTCAAGGGGGCGTCCATCGCGGCCACTGGCGGCTTTCGACCGGTTCGGCATCCGTGATGTCGATGTAGCCAACCAGTCTACCGCCACGCACGATGGGCCGCGTGTCGCCATCACCGCCGGCAGTTTCGCCGTCGGCCAGCAGCACCAGCACGCACTGCTCGATGGCATCGGTGAAGCTCATGGACATGTGGTGTACCTGACTTCGCGATGCGGGGCGCTGTGTGGTCGGCTCGAGGCAGATCAAGCCTGGATCGCATGGCCACGGGGAGGTGGGAGGCGCAGCGCACATGGCCGCGGCCTCCCACGCCCTCGTGCTCACGCGGAGCGCACCTCGATGCGACGGGGCCGCAGCTCCGGGCGTTTCGGAATGCGCACGGTGAGCACTCCGTCCTTGAGGTTCGCATCAATCTTGTTCGCTTCGAACTCGTTGCTCAGCAGGAAGGTCCTGCGATACACGGCCGAGCGAACGTCCGCGTACAGCGGTTGCATCTGGTCCTGCGGCGCGATTCCGATCCTGCCTTCGACGAGCAGGTTGGTGCCGTCGACGCGCACGTTCAGCCGGTCCTTCGATACGCCGGGCATGTCCGCGCGCAGGGTGATGCCTTCTTCCGTCTCGAAAATGTCGACGGCGGGCCGCAATGCCGGCTCACCGCCCGCGGCACGGTCGTGCTGCTTCTCGGTGGCACCGCCGTTGGACCCGGTCGCTGCGACTTCTGTCTGGTTGTTCATGGCGTCATCCTCACGAGGTGTTCAATGAATTTCGATCCGCCGCGGTCTGGAGGACTCGTGCCGCTCGATGCGGATTTCTACGATGCCGTCGCGATACGTGGCCTCGACCTTGTCCGGGTCGACGTCTTCCGGAAGCGCGATGACGCGCCGGAAGGCTCCCTCGAATCGTTCGTTGCGGTAGTAAGTCGCAGTCGCGTCCGGGGCGGCCTCGCGCCGTCCGTCGACCGTCAGCACGTTCCGCTGCAGCGAGATCTCGAGCGCCTTGGCATCGATGCCGGGCGCGAACACATAGACGTTTACGGCATCGGCCGAGCTTGCGACGTTGACCGCCGGGAAGGTGCCCGGTGGCAATGAACGGATTCCCCCCGCCCACGGCGTACCGCCTGCAAAGAATTCATCGAGCTCCTGCTCCAAGCGCCGGAACTCCCTGAACAAGGGAGCTTCAATGTTCCCGAAACTGGCAATCATGTTGAGTACCTCCGCTGATCATGATTCCTGACGGTCCGGAAACTGGGGATTGGAGGCATCGCTTCAAGGGAGGATTTTCAGCGCGGCCGGGTTTGTCAGGTCGATCTGACATGTCGTCTCAGTCGCGCACTTCCATTGCGCGTCGCATCAGGAGTCCGGCGATTGCTGCCGGATCAGCTCGACGAACTGGCCGCCATAGCGGGCGAGCTTCGCCTGTCCCACGCCGAGGATAGTGGAGAATTCCTGCAACGTCGTCGGTCGGCGCTGCGCCATGTCCTGCAGGCTCGCATCGTTGAAGATGATGTACGGCGGCATGCCCGCCTCGTTGGCCAGCCGCTTGCGCAGCGCGCGCAGCGATTGAAACAGCGGATCGCCCGAGCCTGCCGCCGTTGGTTTCGCGGCCTTCGCGGCCTTGCCAACCCGGACCGGCTTCACCGACTCGCCCACCTGAACGGCCCGCTCGCCTTTCAGCACCTGCCAGCTCGCCTCGTTCAGCGACAGCACGGCGTATCCATCCTGGGATTGCGCCATCAAGCCCTGATGCAGCAATGCCCTCGAGATGTCGCGCCACTCCTGCAAGCCGAGATTCTTTCCGATCCCGAAGACGCTCAGGGAATCATGGCCGCGGGTGATGACTCGCTGGTTCTCGGCTCCGCGCAGGATGTCGATGACGTGCGCAACGCCGTATCGCTCGCGCCGGCGCGCGAGCCGCGCGATGCAGGACAGGAACTGCTGTGCTTCGGTGGTCCGCTCGATCGTCGTCCGCGGTTCCACGCAGTTGTCGCAGGCGCCGCACTTGCCGGCAAACACCTCGCCGAAATATCGCAGCTGCACCGCCCGGCGACATTCCCCGGATTCCGCATAGTTCAGCACCTGGCGCAATTGCTGGCGGGCTATGCGCTGTTCGTCCGCCAGCGGCTCGAAGCTCACGGGGTCGACCTTCTGCGCGATGATGTGCTCGGCGGTGCGAATGTCGCCCGCGCCGAAATAGAGAATGCAGCGCGCGCGCTCGCCGTCGCGGCCGGCGCGCCCGGATTCCTGGTAATAGCCCTCGAGCGTCTTCGGCAGGTCGTAGTGCACGACCCAGCGCACATCGGGCTTGTTGATGCCCATGCCAAAGGCGATGGTGGCGACGATCACCTGCGCGTCGTCGCGAATGAACGCTTCCTGGTTGTCGCGCCGCGTGCCGGCATCGAGACCGGCGTGATACGGCAATGCCTTGATTCCATCGCCCTGGAGCTGCCCGGCGAGCTCATCCACGCGCTTGCGCGACAGGCAGTAGATGATGCCGGTGCCGCCATCGCGGCGCGCATGCTCCACCAGCTCCGGGTAGGTAGTCCGCGTCTTGGGCCGCACCGCGTAGTACAGGTTGGGGCGATTGAAACTGGCCACGTGGACGCGCGGCTCGCGCAGCCCGAGCTGCTGCACGATGTCCTGCCTGACCCGCTCGGTGGCGGTGGCGGTGAAGGCGGCGATCGGCAGGCTGGGAAAACGCGCGCGCAGCCGATGGATCTGGCGATACTCGGGCCGGAAATCGTGGCCCCAGTCCGAAACGCAATGCGCTTCGTCGACGATCAGCGCAGAGATGCCGCGTGAGGCATGCAGGCGCGGCAGGACATCACCTTCGAACTCCGATTGCAGCAGCCGCTCGGGCGCCACGTACAGGAGCTTGATCTCGCCGCGCTCGAGCCGGGCCAGGCGCCGCGAGACCTCCGAGCGTTCGAGCGATGAATTGATGAACGTCGCTTCGATGCCGTTGTCATGGAGCAGGCGGACCTGGTCCTGCATCAACGCGATCAGAGGGGAAATCACGATGCACACGCCGGGGCGAAGCAGGGCCGGCAGCTGAAAGCACAGCGACTTGCCGCCGCCGGTGGGCATGATCGCGAGCAGGTCGTGGCCGCCGAGGATGTCGCACACCACCTCTCGCTGCCCGGGGCGAAAGGAATCGAAACCAAAGTGTCGCTTGAGCTCGGCGGCGAGGGCGGCGGGCGCGAGGTCGATGGGGAGGGCGTCGTTCATGGGGCCAAGCATAAACTCATCGGCCGACGTTGGCGGGCGCGCGAATCTCTGCGGGCGCACCCAATATGGATTCCGCAGCCCTGGCGTCCGGCAACTCCGTGGCATGCCCGCCGTCGGGCTCGAACAGTGATCGGACGCCAGCCGCCGGTGCTCTGCGCGAGCTGCTCGATCTGCATCCAGCGCACCAAGGTATCGCTAGTTAGATACCAATGGCGCATCGAAATGGCCGTGCGGTCGTGATGCCATGTCCTTCTCTGGGCCTTCAAATCACTTCCCCAGAGAGGAGCATAGACATGAGCGCAGCAATTCAATCGGGCGGTGACGCCCCCGCGATACGTCCCTTCCGCATCAACGTCCCCGAGTCGGAGCTGGCCGAAATGCGCCGGCGCATAAAGGCCACCATCTGGCCCGAGCAGGAGACGGTTTCCGACGGATCGCAGGGCGTGCAGCTCGCCTTCATGCAGGCGCTCGCGCGGTACTGGGCGACGGACTACGACTGGCGCAAGGTCGAAGCGAAACTCAACGCCTGGCCGAATTTCATCACGACCATCGACGGGCTGAACATCCACTTCATCCACGTGCGGTCTAAGCACGAGAATGCCCTGCCGCTCATCGTCACCCACGGCTGGCCCGGCTCGCCCATCGAGCAGCTGAAGATCATCGAGCCGCTGACGAACCCCACGGCGCACGGCGGCAACGCGTCGGACGCCTTCCACGTGGTGATCCCGTCGATGGCCGGCTACGGTTTTTCAGGCAAGCCCACGACGCCGGGCTGGGATCCCGCGCGCATGGCGCGGGCGTGGGTGGAGCTGATGAAGCGCCTCGGATACCACCGTTTCACCGCGCAAGGCGGCGATTGGGGCGGGTTCGTCACCAACCTCATGGCGCTGCAGGCACCGCCGGAGTTGATCGGCATCCACGTGAACTTCCCCGGCACCGCGCCGGCCGAGGTCACCAAGGCGCTGCAGTCCGGCGCGCCGCCGCCGGCCGGTCTTTCGGACGAGGAGCGGCGGGCATACGGGCAGATCACGGCCCTCTACCGCCAGATCCCGACGCAAATCATGATGGCCTCACACCCGCAGACCCTGTACGGGCTGGCGGACTCTCCGGTCGCGCTCGCCGCCTGGTTGATCGATCACGACGTGGCTAGCTACCGGCACCTCGCGAAACTCTTCATCGATGGCGTGCCCTACGGGGCCCTCACGCGGGACGACATCCTCGACAACATCACTCTGGCGTGGCTGACGAACACGGGCGTGTCCAGCGCGCGTCTCTACGTGGAATACAAGGGCGCGTTCTTCAACGACTTCGACATCTCCGTTCCGGCCGCCGTGAGTGTATTTCCTGAAGAGGTGTACGAAGCCCCGCGGAGTTGGTCCGAGCGGGCGTACCCGAACCTGCTCTTCTACAAGAAGCACGACAAAGGCGGGCACTTCGCGGCGTGGGAACAGCCCGAGCTACTGGTGGGCGATCTCCGCGCAGGGTTCAAATCGCTGCGCCAGGTCGTTCCCGAGTCGCTGCCGGGATTGGTGGAGCTGGCCGGGATCGAACCGGCGACCTCGTGAATGCCATTCACGCGCGCTCCCAACTGCGCTACAGCCCCACAGGGGAGACGGAAAGCTTAACCGGCCGCGCCCGCCGCGGTCAACCCGCGCGCCGGAACGGCGTGTCAGCGGGGCTGAGCCGATTCACAGGTCTCGTTCCCATGTCTGTGCAACCAGATCCTGACCGTAGCTGCGGTGGGGCTCCTCCGTGACCAGCTCGAATCCGGCCTTCTCGTAGATCGCGCGGGCAGCCGTCAGGACATCGTTCGTCCACAACGTCATCCGCTTGTAGCCCGCGCGACGCGCGAAGCCGATGCACTCCTCCACGAGGCGCGTGCCGATTCCCAGGCCGCGGCAGGTGGGCTCCACGTACAGCATCCGCAGGCGTGCCACGGCGGCTGACTTCTTGATGCAGAAGACGGAGCCGACCACTTCGTGCCGCCGTTCGGCGATCCAGCAGGCGTCCTTCCGCGCGTCGTACCGTTCGACGTACTCCGCGACGATCCGCGCCAGCAACGCCTCGAACGTCACGTCCCACCCGTACTCTTCGTGGTAGAGCCGCCCTTGCCGGTGGACGATCCAGCCCAGGTCACCCGGACCCGGCGGCCGCAGGACGTAGGCTTCGCCGGTGCCTTCGATTTCGCCGATCAGCGCCTCGATCGT
>JBIOZI010000307.1:0-9207 GCA_044871085.1 Steroidobacteraceae bacterium
CCAATCCCCATTTCTCGATGGGCGAACGACCTCGTCTCCCACACGGCCACGACGATCAGCACCGCGGTCGTCGTGCCGCCGAGCAACAGCGGCGTCATGAGGTGCGCGAACGGCGCCAGCAGCGTCAGCAACCCCAGCCCTACCAGGTGGGACAGCGGGTAGTACTTCGCGCTCGCGCGCTTGAAGAACACGTTGCCCACCAGATACAGCGCCGGCCCGCCCAACAACACCAGCGCATCCGCGAGGCCCACGTGGCCGAGCGGATGCGCGATGGTGATCTCATCCGCCACCGCGCACACCACGATGCCGGCAACGATGGGGATGTGCATGTACGTGTAGACGTTGCGCGCGATCCTGCCGGTATCCGCGGCACTCGCGATCTGCCGGCTGCCGCGCTCCGCGCCGATGTTGAAATATACCCACCACATCGCGACGCTGCCGACGAAGGACACGAGGAAGGCGGCCACGCCCGGCGCGGTGGCCGGCAGCGAGGCCGCCGTCGCGCCCGTGACGAGAATCGACTCGCCGAGCGCGATGATGACGAACAGCGCGCTGCGCTCGGCCATGTGCGCGCCGTCCACGCGCCAGTCGGTCGTGCCCGATCGGCCGAAGCCCGGCACGTAGAACCCCGCGTAAGGCCCGGCGCATTCGATGCCCAGGGCGATCATCCACGACGTCACGCGCAGCGCGCCGTCCGCAAAGCCGCCCGCGAGCCAGAACACGCCCGAGAAGCTCAGCCAGCAGATGATGCGGCGGAAATTGTGGAAATTGCCGCGATCGTGGTGGCGCGTGGCCCACAGCATGAAGGCGCTGCGCGCCACCTGGCTGAACACGTAGGCGGCGGCGAACAGCAGCCCCTCGTGCCCGAACGCGTTCGGTATCGACGCCGACAACAGCAGCCCCGACAGCATCAGCACGAACATCGTCATGCGCACGGCCGGCTTGTCGGGGTCTATCCAGTTGGTGAACCAGCAGGTGTACATCCACACCCACCACACGCCTAACAACAGGAAAGCCGTCTGCAGCGCGCCGGCGAGCGTCAGGTGCGCGGCCAGCGAGTGCGAGAGCTGCGTCACCGCGAATACGAACACCAGGTCGAAGAACAGCTCGACGTAGGTGACGCGTACGTGGCCGTCACGGGCCCGCAGCAGGGTGGGACGCTGGGTCATGCCGAAAAAGGGGACAGATCTATTTTTCGCATAAATGGGGCGCAGTGCCATTTATACAATAAATAGATCTGTCCCCTTTATCTTCGCTACCCTCTCCCCCGTGCTACGCCGACGTTTCGTACAAGGCCTCGCGGCCGCCGCGCTGCTGCCCCTCGCCCGCGAGGTGCGCGCAGAATTGCGCGGCCCGCAGTTCGACCTCACCATCGACGAGATGCCGGTCAACATCACCGGCGCCGCCCGCCGCGCGGTGGTCGTCAACGGCCAGTTGCCGGCGCCGCTGTTGAGGATGCGCCAGGGCGACGACGTCACCATCCGCGTCACGAACCGTCTGCGCGAGACCACCTCCATCCACTGGCACGGGCTCATCGTGCCGGCGGACATGGACGGCGTGCCCGGCCTCTCGTTCCACGGCATCGCGCCCGGCAGCACGTTCGCGTACCGCTTTCGCGTCAACCAGTCCGGCACGTACTGGTACCACTCGCATTCGCGCTTCCAGGAGCAGATCGGGCTCTACGGGCCGCTGATCATCGATCGCGCCGTCGAGCGCCACGCCGCCGACCGCGAGCACACGCTGCTGCTCTCCGACTGGACCGACCTCGATCCCGAGCACATCTACGCCACGCTCAAGAAGCAGAGCGACTACTACAACTACCACAAGCGCACGCTCGCCGACCTCGCGCGCGAGGCCCGCGCCCGCGGCTGGCGCGCGGCGCTGGCCGAGCGGCGCACCTGGGCGGCCATGCGCATGGACCCCACCGACCTCGCGGACGTCGGCGGCTACGCGTACACCTATCTACTGAACGGCGCCCCGCCCGCCGCCAACCACACTCTCACCTTCGAGCCCGGCGAGCGCGTGCGCCTGCGCGTCATCAACGGCTCGTCGATGAGCTTCTTCGACCTGCGCATCCCGGGCTTGAAACTCACGGTGATCGCGGCCGACGGCCAGGACGTGGAGCCGGTGACCGTGGACGAACTGCGCATCGGCACCGCGGAGGTGTACGACCTGCTCGTGACGCCGGGCGACGCCGCGTACACCATCTTCGCCCAGACGATGGATCGCTCGGGCTTCGCGCGCGGCACGCTCGCACCGCGCGCCGGCATGTCGGCCGAGGTGCCGGCGATGGACGCGCGCGTGCTGCTCGCCATGAGCGACATGGGCCACGCCGGCCACGGCGGCGCGGTCGATCACTCGCAGATGGACCACGCGGCCATGGGCCATGCGATGCCCGCGGACTCCCCGAAGACCGCGCACGCGCCCGCGGAGTCCGGCCCCATCGTCGACATGCTCACCGGCCAGCCGAGCGTGCGGCTCGACGATCCGGGCATCGGCCTGCGCGACAACGGCCGCCGCGTGCTGACGTACGCGGATCTCGTGACGGTCGGCGGCCCGATCGACCCGCGGGAGGCCGGCCGCGAGCTCGAGCTGCATCTCACCGGCCACATGGAGCGCTACATCTGGTCGTTCGGCGGCCAGAAATTCTCGGATGCGAAGCCGCTCGAATTCCGGCACGGCGAGCGCCTGCGGCTGGCGCTCGTCAACGACACGATGATGACGCATCCCATCCACCTGCACGGCATGTGGAGCGAGATCGTGGACGCGGGCGGCGCCTTCCGTGCGCGCAAGCACACCGTGACCGTGCAGCCGGGGCAGCGCCTGACGTACCTCGTGACCGCGGACGCGCCCGGTAGTTGGGCGTATCACTGCCACCTGCTCTATCACATGGAAGCCGGCATGTTCCGCGAGGTCTCGGTCACATGAAACGCGCGCCCTGGATGGTGGCCTGCATCGCGCTGGCGGCCGCACGGGTCGCGGACGCGGCGGACGAGCACGTCCCGCCGGAGCCGCCCGGCACGCGCGTGCACCCCATGAGCTACGACGAAATGGCGCAGATGATGGGCATGGACGACCGCGCGCATTTCCACAAGGTGATGCTCAACCGCCTCGAGTGGCTGGATACCGCACAGCCCGCGGTGGTGTGGGATGCGGCGGCGTGGTACGGCGGTGATTTTGACAAGCTCTGGCTCGAGGCCGAGGGCACGCGCAGCGAAGCTGGCGTCACGCACGACTCGCGCGTCGAGCTGCTCTGGGACCGCATCGCGACGCGCTGGTGGAGCACGCGTCTCGGCGTGCGTTCGGATTCGGGCATCGGGCCCGCGCGCACCTGGGCGGCGTTCGGCGTCGCGGGGCTGGCCCCGGGGTTCGTGGAGCTCGAGGCGATGGCCTATCTAGGCGAATCCGGCCGGACCGCGCTGCGGCTGAAGGCGGAGCTCGACGTGCTGCTCACGCAGCGGTGGATCCTGCGGCCCGCGGCCGAGCTCGACGTCTACGGCCAGGACGATGCCGCGCGGCTCATCGGTGCGGGGATTTCCGAAATCGAGCTGGGACTTCGGCTGCGCTACGAGATTCGCCGGGAGTTTGCGCCTTACATCGGATCAACCTGGCGGAAACGTGTCGGCGGCAGTTCCGGCCTCGCGCGCGCCGCGGGCGAAGCTCCGGACGATCTCGCGTGGATGGCGGGGATTCGAGCCTGGTTTTGACGCGACGCTGGCAGAAAGCGCGCGCCTGGAACTTGCCGTCCATTACCTACCTCCTTTCCATGGGGCTGATCGGGCACGGGAAATGCGGCAGGGTCTGAAGAAACCACCGCCGCCGGTGCGGTCAGCTCACGGGAAGTTGGCCCACTCGCCGCGCGGCGGGCGGGGCTGGAACGGTGCGCAAATGGAGCGCCGTGTCGTGCCGCAATGCATGCTGGGCCCTTCCATGGTCCTGACCTGACATCCGTGTTCCGGGACGAACGTCGCTGTTCGCCGGCGCCGAGGCGCGCGGTAATATCTCCGCCACCCCCGGCCGTGTCAAGCCCGGGCCGGGCCGGCCGAGTGGTTAGGAATCGCACCCTTCTAGTTAGTATATCCCTGGGATGAATTCGCAATGAAGCCTGTCACGCTCCTGTTGGCCGCGAGCACGGTCGCGCTGGCCGTTGCCACGGGCTACCTCGGGCACGAGCTCGCCGCGGCCCGCGCCGAGGCGGACGACGCCGCGCGGCTCGCGTCCTATCTCGGTGCGCGCGTCACGGAATTGCAATCCACGCGTGCAGCCGCCGTGGGCGCACCGGCCGCCCCGGGCGTCGCGCCCCCGCCCCCGCAGGCGGGCACGTCGCCCGCGGCCGTGGCGGGCGTCACCGCCGAAGACCAGTTCGCGGTGGCCTCCGAGGCGCGCGGTACGTTCGCGCAGCGCATGCAGTCGCCCGCCATGCAGCGCGCGTTGAGGGCGCAGCTGCGCACCGGCGCGAAGCGCATGTATTCCGACTTCGCGGCGGAATATGGCCTGACCCCCGAAGAAGCGGCCGCGCTCTACGACCTCGTCGCAAAGCAGCAGATCGATCCGAATTTCGATCCCACCGCCGATCCGCGCCAGAACGAGTCGCAATGGCGCGAGCGCGAACAGGGATTCCAGAAGGAGCTCGTCGCGCTGCTCGGCGACACGCGCGCCGCGCGGCTGCGCGAGTACCAGGGCACGTTCGAAGCGCGCGGCCAGATCTCGCAGCTCGAGGATCAGCTCGCGGGCTCGCAGATGCCGATGAGCGAGGAGCAGCGCCGCCGGCTCGTCAAGGTGGCGCTGCTCGACGCCGAGCAATTCCCCTCCCCGAACCTCAACGCGGACCAGTCTCCCGAAGAAGTGGAGCGCGCATATCGCGCCTGGCAGCGGGATCGCTCGGAGCGTTTCGCGGCCGCGGCGGGCAGCATCCTCACGCCGGAGCAGATGCAGCAGTTCCAGGACATGCGCGAGATGCAGAGCGCTCTCTATGAAAGCGGCAGTGTCAACTAACTACTTGCCTGCCGGCAGGCGCGCCGCGCAGCGGCGGCGGCGCGGCGCGGATGACGCGAACCTTGCGCCAACCTTGCGCATTCGTTAAGAAATCCGACGCCCGCCTGCGCCATTTTGGGGGCCACGACGCGCCCCGGGCGCCATCCGACGAGTGTCGCGGCGCGCTCTAGCTCTTGTCTGACAGCACGCGCCACGGGGACGGCCCTAGGCTGCCGGCATGAAAACACCGTCCCTGGAGAGACTGCCCGACGTGCCCATGGGCTGGCCCGCCGTCGAGCGCGTGCCCGACACCACGAGCCAGCACGACGTCCGTCGCGCACGCGGCCTGCAGGCGCTCGCGACTTTCACCGGCGATGCCGGCGAGCGCGCCGTCGCCGCGCTGAACGACATCGCACCTGATCTCGCGGACTGGATCGTCGATTTCTCGTACGGCGAGGTGATGTCGCGACCGGGTCTCGACCGGCGCTCGCGGGAGATCGCGACGATCGCCGCGTTGACCGCGCTCGGCAATGCGCAGCCGCAGCTGCGCGTGCACATCGAGGGCGCGCTGCACGTCGGCTGCAAGCAGCACGAGATCATCGAGGTGATCCTGCAGATGACCGTGTTCGCCGGCTTCCCGGCGGCCATCAACGCGCTCAACGTGGCGCGCGACGTATTCGAGAACCGCTAGCTGCCGGGCAAGCGCTATTTGCCCGGGATCCAGCTGGTCCCGGCCAGCGGCACGTTCGCCATCGCCGCCGCCTCCACGATCAATGCGACCAGGTCCTCGCGCTCCAGGTGGTGCACGTCCTGCTTGCCGCAGGCGCGCGCAATGGTCGTCAACTCCATGTTGAGCGTCTTGAGGTAGTTAGTCAGGCGGCGCGCGCCCACCGCCGGCTCGAGCCGTCGTTCGAGGGTCGCGTCCTGCGTGGTCACGCCGACCGGGCAGCGGCCGGTGTGGCAGTGATGGCAGAACCCGGGCGCCGTGCCGAGCTGCGCGTAGTCCGCGACGGCCGAGACGTGCGCGCCGTCCTGCACGTAGCTGTCCGAATTGCAGCCCAGCGCCATCAGCACGCCCTGCCCGATCGCCACCGCGTCGGCGCCCATCGCCAGCGCCTTGGCCACGTCGGCGCCCGTGCGGATGCCGCCGGAGATGATCAACTGCACAGTGCCGCGCATGTTGAGCTCGTCGATTGCCTCGACCGCCTGCCGCAGCGCCGCCAGCGTCGGAATGCCGACGTGCTCGATGAACACGGTCTGCGTGGCCGCGGTTCCGCCCTGCATGCCGTCGACCACGATCACGTCCGCGCCCGCGTGGATCGCGAGCTTCACGTCGTGCGAGACGCGCGTGGCGCCCACCTTGACGTAGATGGGCTTCTCCCAATCCGTGATCTCGCGCAGCTCGTTGATCTTGATCACCAGGTCGTCGGGGCCGGTCCAGTCCGGGTGCCGCGACGCGGAGCGCTGGTCGACCCCCGCGGGCAGCGTGCGCATGGCCGCGACGCGCGGGTTCACCTTCTGGCCCAGCAACATGCCGCCGCCGCCGGGCTTCGCGCCCTGCCCGATCACGATCTCGATGGCATCGGCCCTGCGCACGTCGTCGGGGTTGAAGCCATAGCGTGACGGCAGGCACTGGTACACCAGGGTCTTCGAGCTGGCGCGCTCCTCCGCGGTCATGCCGCCGTCGCCCGTCGTCGTCGAGGTGCCGAGCGCGGTGGCCGCGAGCCCGAGCGCCTCCTTCACGCGCGCCGACAGCGCGCCGAAGCTCATGCCGGCGATGGTGATGGGCGTCGCGAGCTCGATGGGCCGGGTGGCGTGGCGCGCGCCGAGCACCGTCTTCGTCGAGCACTTCTCGCGGTATCCCTCGAGTGGATAGCGCGACAGCGAGGCGCCGAGGAACACGAGGTCGTCGAAGCCCGCGACGTGGCGCTTCGCGCCGAGGCCGCGGATCTCGTAGAGGCCGGTGGCGGCCGCGCGCTGGATGTAATCGATGATGCGCCGGTCGTAGCCCGCGGACTCCTCGGTCGAGAGTTTCTCGTTCATCTCAGTATTCCTGGTTGGCATCGGCGTTCCAGTGATACAGCGTCTTGGCCGACGCCACGCGCTGGAAGCCGCGCGGATCGTGGTCGAGCCCGGCGCGGCCCAGCAGCTCGCGCACCGCCTCGTGGTCGGAGGCCTGCATCGGCTCGAAGCGGGCGTCCGCGCCCAGCGAGCGCACCTTGCCGCGCACGTAGATGACGGCCTCGTACAGCGAATCGCCGAGCGCGTCGCCGGCATCGCCGCACACCACGATGCGGCCCGCCTGCGCCATGAACGCCGAGAAGCTGCCGACGTCGCCGCCCACCACGATGTCTCCGCCCTTCAGGGAGATCCCGCAGCGCAACGCCGCGTCTCCGCCCACCACCAGCAACCCGCCGTGCGCGGAGGCGCCGGCCGCGGTCGAGGCGAAGCCCGCCACGCGGATCGTGCCCGACATCATGTTCTCCCCGACCCCGGGACCGGCATTGCCATTCACGCTGATCGACGCGTGCATGTTCATGCCGCCGAGGTAGTAGCCGGCGTGGCCGTCCACCTCCACTTCGAGCGGCGCGTGCAGGCCGGCCGCGATCGAATGCGCGCCGTCGGCGTTGAGTATCCTCACGCGCGTCACGCCCGCGGGCACCGCGTCGCGATGCAGCCAGCGATTGACCTCGCGCAGCGGCGTGGTCGCCAGGTCGAACTGCTTCACACCCGCCACGAGTACACCTCCTCGGGCTTCGGCTCGAACACGTGCGCGTGGCGCACGCCGGGTAGATGGGCCAGCGAGCGGAACTCCGAGGCGATGGCCACGTACCCGTCGGTCTCGGCGACCACCGCCGGCTTGCAGGCGAAGGCGTCGCGCACGATCAGCAGCTCCCGGTCCGTGCCCATGAGGAACGTGAAGAATCCATCGAGCTCGCAGAAGCCGCGTCGCACCGCGGTGGCGAGATCGTCGCCCTCGCGCATGCGCCATTCGAAGAAGCGGCATGCGGCCTCGGTGTCGTTGTCGGTGACGAAGCGGATGCCGAGCGGCTCGAGCTTCTTGCGCACCAGGTGCGGGTTCGACAGCGAGCCGTTGTGCACCAGGCAGAAGTCCTCGCCGGCCGTGAACGGATGCGCGTGCGCGGGGGTCACCGCGGACTCCGTGGCCATGCGCGTGTGCGCCACGACGTGCGTGCCGGTGGCGGCGGCGAGGCCGTAGCGGCGCACGATGTCGGCCGGCGCGCCCGTGTCCTTGTACAGGTCGATCGACCGGCCCACCGACAGCACGCAGATCTGCGGTGCCGCTTCGGCCAGCCAGTCGCGAATCTCGAGCGGCGGCGTCGCGGTCTCGAGCACCGCGTGGCGTCCCGTCTCGCTCAAGCGGTGCGCGCCCGGGAATTTCGCCCGCAGCTCGCGCGACAGCCCGGGCCAGTCGCAGCCGTGGCCCCTGCCGCCAGCTCCATCCTCGCTCCAGAACAGCGACAGCTTGCGCCCGCTGCCCTGCGGCGCGGCGAATATGGCGACGCCGGCCGAGTCCGGTCCGCGGCTGGTCATGCCGATGAGCATGGGCGCCATCAGCTCGCCTAACTTCCCGCGCAGCGCCGGGTCCTTGAGCAGCAGGCCGACGATGCCGCACATCAGAAGAATTCCAGGTAGCGGCGCGTCTCCCAGTCGGAGACGTGCCGCGCGTATTCGGTCCATTCCATGCGCTTGAGGGTGATGAACTCCCGCGCGAGCTCGGGCCCCAGGCCCGCCTTCACCACTTCGTCCTTCTCGAGCTCGACGATCGCCTCCAGCAGGTTCTGCGGCAGCAGCGAGATCTTGCGTTTCGAGAGCTCCGCGTCGGAGAGCTCGTACATGTTGAGGTTGGTGGGCTCGCCCGGGTCGAGCTGCCGGTCGATGCCGTCGAGACCGGCGGCGAGCACGGCCGAGAGCGCCAGGTAGGGATTGCAGCCGGAGTCGGGCAGCCGCAGCTCGAGCCGGCCGCCGGGAATGCGCACGCAGGCCGTGCGATTGTTGTCGCCGTAGGCCACGTACGCCGGCGCCCAGGTGGCGCCCGACAGCGCGCGCCCCACGACGAGTCGTTTGTACGAGTTCACCGTGGGCGCGCACACCGCCGCCAGCGCACGAGCGTGCGCCAGCACTCCCCCCAGAAATTGATAGGCAAGCTCCGATAACGCCAGGCCACGCTTGTCGCTCTTGTCCTCGAACAGGTTTTTTTGCTTGTCGTTG
>JBIOZI010000308.1:0-7548 GCA_044871085.1 Steroidobacteraceae bacterium
AATCCGACATGCGGTAACCGAGGTCGAGCTGCAGCGACTTGATGATCGGGATGTCCTTGAGCAGCGGTACCGACAACTCGCCGAAGTACTCCTTGACCTTGATCTCGCCAGCCACGGGCTGTGACGCGTTGAAGCCGACGACGTCACCGCTCGACAGGTACGAGTCCGGGCGGAAGTCGGCGGAGTTGGCGCGGTATTCGGCGCCCACCGCGAACAGCAGCGGACCGGCGGGCATGTCCACGATGTCACCTGTGAGTGACCCCACTATGTTCCTCTGCACCAGCTCGACCACGTTAGTGGTCTTGATCGCGATCGCATTGGCGCACGCGGGCGTCATGTTTCCCACGCCGAATGGATCGAACAGAGCGCACCCCTGATTTGCATACGCGGCTGCGTTGTTGAGTGCAGCCTGCAAGTTGCGGCGCGACACGTTGCCGTCTTGAAGCTGCTCGCCTTCGCCCTTGCCCCAGCTTCCGTACACGTCGAAGTGCCAGTCGTTGGGTAGCTTGCCGCGAATGCCGAACAGAGCGTGCGATACGTTGTAGCTGTTTTCCTGCTGACGCTCGCCGATGTCGGTGGTGCGGATGTTGAAGCCGAAGTTCTGGGTTGGACCTGTTGGGACCGTCGCACCGGGAACCACGACTCGCGAGTCCAGAAGCGTGCGCAAGTCGGTCGGGATGGCGGCGTTCGTGACGGGGATCGAGCAGCCCAGCGCCGCACCTGAGCAGGTCACGGGCGTCGCCGCCAGCTGTTGGTCGGAGTGGTACGTGGTGAAGCTCAGACGAGTGTAGAACTCCGCGATGTCCTCGATCGCCTGGTAACGGGCGAAAGCGGCGAGCTGCTTGCGGGAGAGCGGGAGCTGTAGATAGTTCAGCGGTCCGAAGTTGTACGTGTAATTCGCGGGGTTATAGCCCGGATCGTCCGTATTGCCGCGGAAGTTCTGTACCACTTGGCTCGCTCCGCCGTTGCCCAGTGAGAACAGCGTGTGGTCGGAGTTGAAGCCGATAGCGCGCGTTGTGTTCACCGCACCTGCCGCGACCCCATAAGCGCCGAACACCTGGTTGAGCGCGGTTTGCGACGGGGTGTTGACGCCCCAGTCAACGCGTCCTTCCGGAATCGTGCCAGAACCCGAGGGTAAGAAGCCGACGCCTTTTGCGTAGATGCCGAAGTCGCGCTCACCTGCGAGTAGCGCGTCGCGCTTGTCATAGGAAAACGACACCACGGCATTACCTTTGTCGTCGCCAAAATTGCCGCCCATGAGAGCGTCGAAAACCGTGTAGCGACCATCGCTCTCGCCGGTCATGCCCTGTTGCGCAGTGAGTTGGACGCCGCTGAAATCACGCTTGAGCTTCACGTTTACGACGCCGGCGATGGCATCGGAGCCGTAGGTCGCCGACGCGCCACCCGTGAGGATCTCGACGCTGTCGATGAGCGCTGCGGGGATGGTGTTGAGATCGATCACACCATTGACGTTCGACGGCGTCGTGCGGGCGCCATCGACTAGCACCAGGGTACGAACCGTGCCGAGGCCGCGCAGGTCCACGTTGGCCTGGCCGCCGTTCGACGGGTTGTTAGAGGTGGTCGTGATGGACGGCACCAGTTGCGGCAACGTGTTCAGAACAGTTTCAATCTGGGGCTCGCCGGACAACGCGAACGTGTCGGAGCCAACGGTGACGACGGGACTGCTGGCTTCGTAGTCGGCGCGAATGATGCGCGAGCCTACGACGGTGACTTCTTCGATCTTGGGTTCTGCAGCTTGATCTTGAGCAAGGGCGGGTAACGAGGACGAGGTGGCAGCCGCCGCTATTGCAAAGCGGACGGCCTGCCTGATGAGGCAGTTACGAGTCATTTGGTTCTCCTGCAAGAGAGTTTGTATTTTTCGTCTGAGAGCGCCGCTCTTGGCGTTGCTCCCGTGCAACGACGCACTTATGTGGCTCCCTACCGCATCACATGCTTTCGGATCTCAGACCCGCTTCATCTCATGTGATTCGGCGCCATCACGGGCGTCGCTTCATGGCCCTAGACTAAATCCGCCGGACGCGTCGTACAAGCGCAACATCGGACACCGATGCGGCGGATTCCGCGGGACAGAAAAATCATTTGGAGCGAGGCATTTAGCGCTGCCCGGCAGGCTGCCGGCCACTCCTAAACGAAGCGCAGGTTGAACTCGATCTCAGGCAACAGCGGCGAAGGATCGAAATAGGACCCGTCGTCGCTCGAGGCGAACACCCCGCCGGCGATGACATAGTGCGGCACGCGGTCGATCTCGACGCGAAACACCTTCCTCGACTCCGCCTTGCCGCGATGGGTGGGCGGGATGCGCTCGATGATCTCGTCGATGAGGCATTGCTCGACGGTGAAATCGGAGCACCAGGCCGGCAGGGACATCCACACGACGCCGCGGAACAGCAGGTCGATGCGCTTCGCGCCGCCGTCGTCGCGATCGCCCGAGCGCAGCAGCAGCACACCATGATGCTGGTGGAAGAGCACCAGCCCGAACAGGCCGGTGAACCGTGCGGGGAGCTGCAGCGGTGGAGACACGTCAGAGAGTGAGGATGCCGCCGCCGGGCACCATGCCCTGCGTAGTCGGTAGATAGTGGTCGACCAGCAGCGCCGCGAACAGCCACATGAGGTAGGTGATCGAGAAGCGGAACACTTTCATGGGCAGGTGCGTGCGCTCGGATACCTTCATCTGGAATGCGTGGTACAGGAACATGCCGTTGAGCACCAGCGCCGTGCCCAGGTAGATGAGGCCGCTCATGCCGGTGACGAACGGCATCAGCGTCACCGCCACCAGCAACACCGTGTACAGCAGCACCTGCAGCCGCGTGAAGGCGACGCCGTGCGTCACGGGTAGCATGGGAATGCCGACTTTCGCGTACTCGTCCTTGCGCGCTATGGCCAGCGCCCAGAAGTGCGGCGGCGTCCATACGAACACGATGAGGAACAGCAGCAGCGCGTTCGACTCGACGCTGTTGGTGACCGCGGCCCAGCCGAGCACCGGCGGCGCGGCACCGGCGGCACCGCCGATGACGATGTTCTGCGAGGTCGCGCGCTTCAGCCACACGGTGTACACGACGGCGTAGCCGATGAGCGAGGCGAACGTGAGCAGCGCGGTGAGCATGTTCACGAAGAACACGAGTATCGACATCGATGCCACGCACAGCAGCAGCGCGAAGGCCAGCGCGGCGCGCGCGGACATCTTGCCCGTGGGCAGCGGCCGGCGCTTGGTGCGCGACATCTGCGAATCGATGCGCTCGTCGAGCACGTGGTTGATGACGGCGGCGCTGGCGGCGGCCAGGCCTATCCCCAAATTGCCGAGCAGCAGCGCGTCGAGCGGCGGCATGCCGGGCGAGGCGAGCAGCGTGCCCACGATGGACGTGAACACGATCAGCATGACCACGCGCGGCTTCGTCAGCTCATAGAAGCCGCGCCACCGGCTGGCGGCGGCCGTTGCGACGATGTGTTCGGGGGTGGCCAAGGCGCTTCCGTAGCAATGCGGGCGCGGGAGTTTAGCGGAAATTCACTGGAAATCCGGCACGGGCCGCAGCTTGCGGTTCAGCAATACGGTGGCCGCCACGAGCAGCGCGGCGCCCGCGTTATGTGCCGCCGCGAGCTCGAGCGGAAAGGCGCGTTTCACCATGAAAACGGCGATGCAGATCTGCAACGCCAGGGCTGCCAGCACGGCGAGGCCCGCCCAACGCGGGCCGGGCCCGAGGCCGCGCAGGGCGCTGAACACGGCCAGCACCAGCAACAGCGATGCCGCGACGGCGCCGACGCGGTGCGTGAAATGGATGGCCACGCGCGCCGGATGGTCCAGCACGCCGCCGGCGTAGTTGATGCCGAGGCCGCGCCACAGCACGAACGCGTCCTGGTAATTCGCCTGCGGAATCCATTGGTTCTGGCACTTGGGCAGGTCGGGGCAGGCGACGGCGGCGTAGTTGCTGCTGGTCCAGCCGCCGAGCCCCACCTGCACGAACAGCGCCGCCAGCGCGCAGCCGGCCGCGAGCCGCGCGCGGCCGCCGGATTCCGCGATGACGTTGCCCGCCAGCACGGTGCGGCCGTCCACGGGGCGCACCCGGGCGCGCATCGACAGCCACAGCCACAGCAGCAGGGCCAAGGTAGTTAGCCCGCCGAGCAGGTGCGCGGTTACGATAAGCGGCTTCAGCAGCCAGGTGACCGTGAGCATGCCGAGCATGCCCTGCGCGATCACCAGCGCCAGCAGCACCACTGCGAACACCACGCTCACGCCGCGCTCCTGCCGCGCGCGCATCGACAGCGCGGCAATGGCCACGATGATCAGGCCCAGCGTGCTAGCGCCATAACGGTGGATCATCTCCACCCAGGCCTTGCGCACGTCGAGGTCGGTTGCGTAGTGCCCGGCATTCGCGCTGGGCACCACGTGCCCGAAGCAGCCGGGCCAGTCCGGGCAGCCGAGGCCGGAATCCGACAGCCGCGTATAGCCGCCGAGCACCACCACCGCGAAGCACAGCAGCGCGCCCGCCAGGCTCAGGCGCCGGATCCAATTCACCTCGCGCAGGTTTGTGAGTTGGTTCTTCAACCGATGTGCGAGAGCTTCAGCAGCTTCTTGAGGTCGGTGAGCAGGTCCTTCGTCATCGTCTTGGCTTCGTGCCGCATCATGAGATTGCCGAGCGGGTCCACGATGAACAGCGCGCCCGAGCGCTCCGGCGGAAACTGCGCCAGCAGCGCTCCGGCGCCCGCGGACGATGCGTCGAGCGCGATGAGCCCCGGCTGCTCGGCCGCGAAGTATTCGCCGGCGCAGCAGTTGCCGGTGGCGAGGAACAGCCGCTGCACGCGCGTCATCTCGTTGTTGAGCGCGAGGCGCGACTGGCGGCCGATCACCAGCGCCGCGCGGCAGGCCGCGTCGCAGGCGCCGTCGCCGATGTACACCACCGACCACTTGCCGGCGAACACGTCGGCGCCCGCGGGGCTGCCGTCGGGGCGGCGCAGGCCCTGCACGACCAGCGTGCGCGCCGGCTGGATCAACTGCCCTTTGTTAGACGAATGCGCCGGACGCCACAGCTCGCCGTAGTAGAGCGCAAACGCCACGGCCAGCGGCAGTAGGAACACGGCCGCGACGATGAGCAGTGTGCGCCGGCCCCGCCGGCGGAGATCTTGCATCAGGACACCTTGCGAAAATTGAGGCCGAAGTAGAGCACGAGCAGCACGAGGGCAAAACCCCACCACTGTATGGCGTACGAGAAATGCCGCGCGGGCGCGAGACCGGGAGGTGTCCACTCGCGCAGGTAGCCGGATGCGGCGGCCGGATCGAGCAACACCACGCGCCGCATGATCCGCCCGTCGAGCGCCGCTTCGAGATCCTCGTGGGTCGGAAAGCTCGTGACCTTGGGCCATTCGGCGCCGCTGCCGGAGATCGGCGCGGCACGTCCGCTGGCGAGTCCGCCCGCCGGCAGCTCATCGATGCGGCCCTCGATGGCCACCAGGTTGTTGCCCGGCATCGACACATCCGGCAGTTGATCCCGGTGGCCGGTGAACGGCACCCAGCCGCGGTTCACGAGAACGGTGCCGCCGGTCTGCAGGTTGAACGGTGTCAGCACTTCATATCCGGGGCGGCCCGCGTGCGGACGATTGTCGAGCAGGAACTGCCGCTCGGGCCGGTAGACGCCGCGCACCACGACGCGCGTGAAGCGGGGCAGCGAATCGAGCTCGCGCCCTGTGGATTCGCGCGGCTCGGTGCTGCGCCCGAAATCCTCCCACAGCGCCGCCTTCTCGATGCCGCGCTGCCACTGCCAGCGGCCCAGGCTCACGAAGACCGCGAGCAGGACCAGCGTGGCGAGCGTCATCGGCCAGGATGGCTCGAACACCCTTCCAAAGGCTGAAAGACGGGGCGGCATGGGGGCGGGGAGTATAAAGTCACCACCTCATGGACGCGGTCAAAATCCTGGTCATCGTCGTGTTCTTCGGCATCGTGTGGAGCCTGGGCAGCGCGCTGTTCCAGATGGCGCGCACCCGGCCCGTGGACGACAAGAACTCCACCGCGGCCGACGCCGAGCGCTCGCGCAAGATGGTCCGCTCGCTCACCATCCGGGTCGGCCTCTCGGTGGTGCTCTTCATTCTGTTAATGCTGGCCTGGTACAACGGCCTGATCACGCCGCACGGCCTTGCCGGGCGCTGAATGGTGAGATAAGGTTCGCGCCCCATGATTCGCACGACCACGAAAAAAGGCACGAAGACCAAGCCCGCCGGGGCCTTGGATTCCTGCTCGATTTGTTGAACGACGAGAGCGAACAGGAATACACAAGGCCCCGCAGGGAAACCAGCGGGGCCTTTTCATTTGGGAGCCAGGACCATGTCATCGACCGCCGAGAGTATTAAGAAGAGGCCCGTCGTCGCCATCGCGGGCGCCACCGGCGCCGTGGGCGTGGAGCTCATGCAGTGTCTCGAGCAGCGCAAGTTCCCGCTGTCCGAGCTGCGCCTGCTGGCCTCGGCGCGTTCCGCCGGCAAGAAGATGAAATTCCGCGGCGTCGACATCGCGGTGCGCGAGCTCACCGACGAGAGCCTGCAGGGCGTCGACATCGCGCTGTTCTCCGCCGGCGGCGCGCAGTCCAAGCGTTTCGCGCCCGCGGCCGTTGCGGCCGGCGCGGTGGTGGTCGACAACTCCTCGGCATTCCGCATGGATCCCAATACGCCGCTGGTGGTGCCCGAGATCAACGCCGGCACGCTGGCGAGCCATCGCGGCATCATCGCGAATCCGAACTGCGTGGCCATCGTCGCCGCCACGCCGCTGTGGCCCATCCACCAGAAGGCGCGCATCCGCCGCCTGGTCATGAGCACCTATCAAGCCGCTTCGGGCGCGGGCGCCGCGGCGATGGAGGAGCTCAGCGAATCCACCAAGGCCTTCCTCGAAGGCCGCGCCTTCACGCCCAAGGTGCTGCCGCATCCGTACGCGTTCAACGTGTTCTCGCACAACACCAAGATCGATCCGGAGACCGGATACAACGAAGAGGAAACCAAGGTGATGCAGGAGACGCGCAAGATCTTCGGCGAGCCGAACCTGCGCGTCACGGCGACGTGCGTGCGTGTCCCGGTGTTACGCGCGCACTGCATCGCGCTCAACATCGAGCTCGAGCAGCCGCTGTCGGTGGCCGAGGCGCGCGCGATTCTCTCGAACGCTCCCGGCGTGCGCGTCGTGGACGAGATGGAGCGCAACTACTTCCCGATGCCCGTGGATGCCAGTGGCAAGGACGAGATCCTCGTCGGCCGCATCCGCAAGGACATCAGCGATCCGAGCGGTCACTCGCTGTCGCTGTTCGTCGCGGGCGACCAGCTGCGCAAGGGCGCGGCATTGAACGCGGTGCAGATCGCGGAACGTTTGTTGGGATGAACAGGATCGACGGCCACGGTGTGGACGTCGTGAAGTGAACAGGATCGACGGACATCGCGTGGCCGTCGTGAAGTGAACAGGCGACGGCCATCGAGTGGCCGTCGTGAACTAGTGTCGAGGGGAGGAGTCCATGGGGCGTTGCCCCAACTTCCCGTTTAGCGAGGCCTGCTATGAAACACGAA
>JBIOZI010000309.1:0-5506 GCA_044871085.1 Steroidobacteraceae bacterium
CGTGCCGCTGCCGGATGACGCGGACGTCTCGCTGCCGGGCGTGGCTGCGCCGCCGCCGGATCATGCGGACGTCTCGCGGCCGCGCGTGGCCACCGCGCCGCTGCCCGAGGACGCGGACGTCTCGCTGCCGCGCGTGGCCACCGTGCCGCTGCCCGATGACGCGGACGTGTCGCTGCCGCCGGCGGCGTTCGCGCCGCCACCCGATACCGCGGAAACGACGCGCCCGCAGGCCGGGCAACCCGCGCCCGCCCCGAAGCCTTCCCCGAAGCCCGCCGCGGCAGCCGACGCCGCGCCGCGCGAAGATCTGCTGTCCCACAGCGAATTGATGCGGCCGGTCGAGCCACGCACCGAAAAAAACGCGTCGCAGGCGGACCCGCATGCGCAGACGGTGCCGCGGCCGGAGCCGCGCAGGTGAGCGCGAAGCGGGAAGCGCACGCGGCCGTCGTTGCCGGCGCGGAGCCGGCGCCGGGACGATTCGCGCGGGCCACGGGCCTTTCGATCCTGCGGGCGCCGACGCCGCGTGCCTGGGTCGAGGCGGCGTGCGCCGACCTGCCGACGCTGCTCGTCGATCACGCCAACTGCGAGAAGAAGGCCGCCTCCACCGCGCTCGCGCTGATCTTCGCGTATCCCGAGGATCGCCCGCTCGCCGTGTCGCTGTCGCGCCTCGCGCGCGAAGAATTGAAGCACTTCGAGCAGGTCGAGCGCCTCATGCGCCGGCTCGACGTGCCGCACCAGCGCATGAAGCCCGGACGCTACGCGGGCGAGTTGCGCAAGCTCGTGCGCACGCACGAGCCGAAGCGCAAGCTCGATCTGATGATCGTGCACGCGCTCATCGAGGCGCGCTCCTGCGAGCGCTTCCGCCTGCTCGCCGCGCATCTGCCCGAGGCCGCGCGCGACCTGTACCAGCAACTCGAACGTTCCGAGGCGCGGCATTTCGAGATGTACCTCGATTTCGCGCACCGCGAATACCCGGCCGATGAGATCGCAGCGCGCCTGGAGGTCATCGCGACGCGCGAAGCCGAGCTCGTCACGAGCCTCGACACGGAGCTTCGCTTCCACTCCGGGCTCCCCCACTGACGAGCCATCTGCCGGATTTTGTCAGCCGCGCGGCAGCGGCACTTCGCGCACCCCGTTCGCGTCCACCGCCACGCAGCTGGCGCTCTCGTACCAGGGCGCGAGCACCACGCGCTCCGCGTGCCTGCCGTCCACCGACAGCTCGTGTATCGCCGGCCGGTGCGTGTGCCCGTGTATGAGGCGCCTCGCCCCGGTGACCCGCAGGGCGCGCAGCACGGCATCCGGGTTCACGTCCATGATGGTCGGGATGGTGCGCTGGGTATGCGCGCGGCTGCCGGCACGCGCCGCGCTCGCGAGCTCGCGGCGCGTGGCGAGCGGCAGCGCGAGGAAGCGCTGCTGCCAGCGCGGGCGGCGCACGATGTCGCGCAGCGCCTGGTAGGCGGGGTCCTCGGTGCAGAACAGGTCGCCGTGCGACAGCAGCGTGGGAACGCCGTGCAAGTCAGTCAACACCGGGTCGGGCAGTAGTTTGACGCCGGTGCGGGCCTCGTAATCCGCGCCCAACAGGAAGTCGCGGTTGCCGTGGATGACGTACACCGGCACGCCCGAGTCCGACAGTGTCCGCAGTGCGGCGTTCGCGCGCGCATGGTCGGCATCGTCGTCATCGTCGCCGACCCACACTTCGAACAGGTCGCCGAGCAGATAGAGCGCCTGCGCGCCGCGCGCCGGGCCGGCGAGGAACCGGATGAAGGCGTCGATGGCCCACGGTGCCTCCGAATCCAGATGCAGGTCGGAGGCCAGCAGGCTGTGCGGGACCGCGTTCACCGCGGCGGCGGAGCAGCCTGCTTGTCGTCGGCCGGTGGCGGCGGCGGCACGGCCGGCGGTGAATCGGCGGGTGGCGCCTGCGCGGGCGGCGCGTCGGCCGGAGTCGACGCCGGCGCCGGCGCGGTGACCGGCGCCGCGGCCGCGTCGGCCAGCAGGTCTATCTTCTGGATGACGACCTGCTTGAGCGGCGCATCGGCCTTGAAGGGCCCCGCCGCGCCCGTGGGCGACACGCTGATGCGATCGACGACCTCCATGCCTTCGACCACGCGGCCGAACACCGCGTAGCCCCAGCGCGTCGGCAGCGGATCCAGATCGGGGTTGTCGGCAACGTTGATGAAGAACTGGCAATCGCCGGTGTGCGGGCCCGAGGCACGCGCCAATCCGACCGTGCCGCGCAGGTTCTTGAGGCCGTTGCCGGCCTCGTTGGCGATCGGCTTGTTCGCGGGCTTGGATTTGTAGTCGAGACCGACGCCGCCGCCCTGGATGAGGAAATTCGCGATGACCCGGTGGAACTGCGTGTTGGTGTAGTGGCCGGCGCGCACGTAGCCGAGGAAGTTCTCGACCGTCATCGGCGCGCGGTCGCGCTGCAGCTCGATGGTGAACGTGCCGAAGTTGGTGGTGACGAGCACGCGCTCGGGAGGCGCGGCCCGGACCGCGAGTGAAGCGAGCAGGACGAGGATTCCGATCGACAGTCGATGTGTGCGCATGGCGGGCGATTCTACCGAAGCGGCGGCGGCGCGCGCCGCGACCATGAAAACGGCGTGGAGTTTCCACTCTGGCCATGAAACCTGGGCACGGCTGCCCTAAAATCCACCGGTGTCATCCGCCCGCATCACCACACGCTTCGCCCCCAGCCCCACGGGCGAGCTGCATCTCGGCAACGCCCGCACGGCGCTGTTCAGCTGGCTGTTCGCGCACCACGCGCAGGGGCGCTTCGTGCTGCGCATCGAGGACACGGACACCGAGCGCAGCAAGGAGGCATTCACCGGGGCGCTCATGGACGACCTGCGCTGGATGGGGCTCGTTTGGGATGCCGGCCCCGCGCCTGCGGGCCAGGCCGTGGCGGGCGAGGAGTACCACCAGTCGCGCCGCGGGCACATCTATGCGCGTCATTCGGCCACACTGGACGCGCGCGGCTTCACGTATCCCTGCTATTGCACTCCGCTCGAGCTCGACCTCTCACGCAAGGCGCAGCTCGCCGCCGGCCGCCCGCCGCGCTATGCCGGCACCTGCCGCGAGCTGGCTCCCGAGGCGCGGGTGCGCAAGAGCGCGCAGGGCATCTCGCCGACCACGCGATTCCGCGTGCCCACCGGCAAGCGGGTCGAATTCGACGACATGGTCCACGGCTTCCAGTCCTTCGCCACCGACGACATCGGGGATTTCATCCTGCGGCGCGCGGACGGCAGCGCGGCATTCTTCTTCAGCAATGCCATCGACGACTCCGAGATGGGCATCACGCACGTGTTGCGCGGCGAGGATCACCTCACGAATACCCCGCGGCAGCTGCTGGTGCTGGAGGCGCTGGGCCTGCGCGCGCCGACCTACGGCCATCTGTCGCTGCTCGTCGGCGCGGACAGCTCGCCGCTGTCGAAGCGCCACGGCGCAACCAGCGTGCGCGAGTTCCGCGAGCGCGGCTATCTGCCGGCGGCGCTGACGAACCACCTGTTCCGTCTCGGGCATTCGAGCGGCGAGAACGGCGTGCTGTCGCTCGAGCAGATGGCGCGTGCGTTCACCGTCAAACATCTCGGCCGCGCTCCAGCGCGTTTCGAGGAATCGCAGCTCAATGTCTGGCAGCGCGAGGTGGCGCATCACATGCCGCTCGAGGACAGCGAGCGCTGGCTCGAGGCCGAAACGCCGCGCGACATCGACGCCACGCGCCGCCGCGCGTTCATCGAGGCCATCCGTCGCAACGTGGTGCTGCCGAAGGACGTCGCGCGCTGGCGCGAGGTGGTGTTCGGGCCGTCGCCGGCGCTCGACGCCGCCGCGCTGGCGTGCGTGCGCGAGGCGGGTGCGCAGTTCTTCCACGCGGCGGCCGAGGCCTCGCGCGCGAGCGGCGGCATCCTCGATGCCATCGTCGAGGCCGTGAAGCGCGCGACCGGCGCCAAGGGACCGGCGCTGTGGAAGCCATTGCGCCTCGCGCTCACGGGCGCCACGGAAGGCCCCGAGCTCGCGCCGCTGCTGCGCGCCATTCCCGAAGCCGCCATCACCGATCGCCTGAGCCGTTTCACCACATGATCCGCATCCACAATTCGCTGACGGGCCAGAAGCAGGACCTCATGCCGCTCGAGCCCGGCCACGTGCGCATGTACAGCTGCGGCGTGACGGTCTACGACTACTTTCACGTCGGCAACGCCCGCATGCTCGTGGTGTTCGACATGGTCAGCCGCTACCTGCGTCACCGCGGACTGCGCGTGACCTACGTACGCAACATCACCGACGTCGACGACAAGATCATCAACCGCGCCCGGGAAGGCGGCATCGACTGGCGCGCATACGCACGCAAGTTCACCGAAGCCATGCACGAGGATCTCGACCGGCTCGGCTGCCTGCGTCCGGAGAAGGAACCCAGGGCCTCCGAGTACATCGACGAGATGCTGACGATGATCGGCGCGCTCATCCATCGCGGCTTCGCCTACCAGGCGACGAACGGCGACGTGATGTACGACGTGCACAAGTTCGGGCTCTATGGGCAGCTCTCTGGCAAGAAGCTGGACGACCTGCGCGCCGGTGCGCGCGTCGAGGTCGACACGGCCAAGCGCGATCCGCTCGACTTCGTACTGTGGAAATCCGCCAAGCCCGGCGAGCCGGCGTGGTCCTCGCCCTGGGGCGAGGGACGTCCGGGCTGGCACATCGAATGCTCGGCCATGTCGGTCAAGGAGCTCGGTGACCACTTCGACATCCACGGCGGCGGGCTCGACCTCAAGTTTCCGCATCACGAGAACGAGATCGCGCAGACCTGCGGTGCCACCGGCGGAAAATTCGCCGAGATCTGGATGCACAACGGCTTCCTCAACATCGACAACGAGAAGATGTCGAAGTCGCTCGGCAATTTCTTCACGACGCGCGAAGTGCTGGCGAAGATCAAGCACCCCGAAGTGCTGCGGTTCTTCCTGCTCTCGAGCCACTACCGCGGCCCGATGAACTACTCGCCCGACCAGCTCACGCAGGCGGAGGCGGGCCTGAACCGCCTCTACACGGCGCTGCGCGACGTGCCCGTGGTCGGCGGCGAGCTGCACGCCCCGACGAAGGCCACGGTGGAATTCGAAGCGGCCATGGACGACGACTTCAACACGCCCAAGGCCATCGCGGTGCTGCAGGGCCTCGCGGGTGAGTTGAATACGGCGCGAACGGATCCCGCCGCGAGTCACAAGGCGAAGCTGCTGGCCGGCGAGCTGCGCGCGCTGGCGCACGTGCTCGGCATCCTGCATCTCGATCCAGCGGCCTGGTTCCGCGCCGGTGCGGCGCCCGGCGGCCTGGCGGACGCCGACATCGAGTCACGGATCGAAGCCCGGCTCGCGGCACGCAAGGCCAGACAGTGGGCCGAGTCCGACCGTATCCGCGACGAGCTGGCCGCGCTCGGCGTCATCCTGGAGGACAAGCCCGGCGGCACCACCACGTGGCGGCGGGCATAACGACCCTGCGGGCCGACGCGTCGATTGACGTTCGGATG
>JBIOZI010000310.1:0-17872 GCA_044871085.1 Steroidobacteraceae bacterium
CGTACGTCGGCAAGGACGGCAGCAGGCTGCTGGACGGCGAGGGCACCATCTTCCTGCGCGCCGACCTCGAGGAGCAGCAGCGCTTCCGGGGCCCGGGCCACAACGGGTTCCTGCACGAGGAGGACCGCGACTACGTGGTCTATCACGCCTACGACCGGGACAACAAAGGCATGCCCACGCTGCGCATCTCGCCGGTGGCCTGGGACGCCGACGGCTGGCCGCGGGCCGAGCGCTAGCGCTCTTTCTCGTCGCCGATTCCGCACATCTTTCTCACGATTCTTGTAAATCTTGCCAATTCGTCGGCGCGGGGCGACAGCCGAGTCGCCGCCTGGCGACTTTGGTTGGCACGGCGATTGCTCCCTCCTCGTAAACGACCGGGGGTCCACATGTCCATGATCGGAACCGATGAGTTGAATCGCGCGGCCTGGGAAGATGCCGACGTCGCGCGCACCTTCGCGCTGCGTGCCGGCGCCACGCCGGAATTCAGGACGGCGGAATCCGGCCGCGTATCCTACGCCGCGCTGCCGCTGAACTTTTCGCGCAGTGATGCGGTGAGCCTGCCGGGAGTGCGGTTGTTCCCCGTGGGCGGGCTGGCATCCGGCTAACAATCCTCGACCGGAAAATTCGCCTCGGCCGGCGCGGTCGCCGCGCCACCGCGTACAGATGCGGCCAATTCGCATTGGCATTCGCATGCCTGAAATCCGCCTGCGCCTCGACTAACATGCAGTCCGAATTCAACGGACTGCAGTGAGGACCCGCCATGGCCGATTCTCCCCTCGACGAAAGACTCACCAAGCAGGTGATCGAAAGCCTCAATCACATCCTCGAGCTCGAGCTCGCCGGTGTCGTGCGCTACATGCACTACAGCTTCATGATCTTCGGGCACAACCGCATTCCGATCGTCGCGTGGCTGCGCGACCAGGGCAATGAATCCAACGCGCACGCCATCCAGGCGGGCGAGCACATCACGACCTTCGGCGGTCATCCGTCGTTGAAGATCGGCCAGCTGCTCGAGACGCACCAGCACGACGTCAACGAGATCCTCAAGGAAGCCTACGAGCACGAGAAGGAAGGCCTCGACGCGTACTACGAGCTGCTCGAGCTGGTCACCGGCAAGAGCATCCTGCTCGAGGAATATGCGCGCGACCAGATCGCCGCCGAGGAGATGCACCTGGCGGACATCCGCAAGATGATGCGCAAGCCGGGTTCGCTGTCGTGAGGCGGCGCGCGCCGCACCGCGCGGTGCCTGACTAACTATCAGCGGCGTCCGGCTCGCCGCGCTCCAGGAAGCGCAACGACCACTCGAGCGGCGTCTGCGCGTCGTGGGTGAACGCGCGTCGCCATGGCGGCGGGGCCCGCTCGCTCCAGGAGCGCGTGGTCGAGCCGCCCACCAGCACGACCGGGCCCGGTGGCAGCTCGAAGCCCTGCGCGGCCGCGAAATTCTCGATCGCCGACGGGCTCCAGAACCCGTAGCCGGCAGGCGGGGACCCGGCCGCCGCGCGCAGCGCGGCGAGCTCCTGCGCGAGGTTCGGCGGCGCCACGGTGGAATACACCGCGTGCGTGCGCACGCGCAGCCGCGTGGCCAGCACCGCGACCGCCGCAAGATGCTCCGGCTGGCGCAGCGCGGCGTCACTGGTCGGATAGAACACCTCGGCGCCATCGGGTACCGCGCCCGACTCGACGACGGCGCGCGCCAGCTCGCGCACGCCGCCGCGCGCCGCGATGCTCACGCGAATCCCGCGCGCCTCGAGCGTCGCGGAAGTGGTGGGCGTGATCGCCGCGACGGTGATTCCCGGCGGCGTCTCGACGCGCGCGGCCGCGGCGCGGCTGGTGACGAACAGCACCGCGGCGCCGGCCGCGCCGATCTGCCGCAGCTCGGGCCAGTCGTGCCACTGATGGTCGATGCACGGAATCGCCAGCGCGGCGAAACCCTGCCGCCGCAGCTGGATCACCACGCTGTCGGCATGCGGCTGCGACTTGGTGATGACCCAGTTGAACGCCATGCGCCGGGATGTTAGCCCACGCGCCGACGTCCGCGCGCGGCGTGACACAGCTGTGACAGAGGGGCGCGACCCGGGTCGTAGGCTCGCCGACGATTACCCAGGTCTCGAAGGAGCAGGATTCTCGATGCATCCGCGTGAGCGATTCCTGGCGGCGCTGCGCGGCGATGCGCTCGACCGCCCGCCGGTGTGGCTGATGAGGCAGGCCGGCCGTTACCTGCCGGGCTATCGCCAGCTGCGCGCCGAGCACAGCTTCTGGGACGTGTGCCAGAACGCCGAGCTGTCGACGCGCGCGGCGCTCGAGCCGCTCGACAAATTCGCGCTCGACGCGGCCATCGTGTTCTCCGACATCCTGGTCGTGCCGCTGGCGATGGGCCTCGGCGTCAGCTTCGGTCCGGGCGAAGGCCCGCGCATCGCGAAGCCGCTGCGCACGGCCGCGGACTACGACGCCTGGCAGCTCGACGGCGTGCTGGGCCGCATCGACTATCTACCGCGCGCGGTCGCGCACCTCAAGCACACCTTGAAGGACCGCTACGGCATCCTGGGTTTCGCCGGCGCGCCGTTCACGCTGTTCGCCTACTGCGTCGAGGGCGGCGGCAGCGAGGATTTCCGCGAAGCCCGCACGCTGATGCACCGTGATCCGGGCCTCGCGAAGCGTGCGCTCAACACCATCGCGGACGTCGTCGCGGGCCTGCTGCTCGCGCAGGTGGACGCCGGCGCCGACGCGGTGCAGCTGTTCGATTCCTGGGGCGGCCTGCTGGCGCCGGACGAATACCGCGAATTCGCGCTGCCGGCGCTGCAGCGGATCACCGCGAAGCTCGCGGCCCGCAAGGTGCCGACGCTGCTGTTCGTGCGCGGCGGCCATCACCTGCTGCCGCTGCTCGGCGAGAGCGGCGTCACGGGCTTCTCGCTCGACTGGCGCACCGAGTGGCAGGTGGCGCGCTCCATGTACCCTGGCCACCTGCTGCAGGGGAACATCGACCCCGTATTGTTGTTGGGCAGCGCGGACGTCATCCGTGCTCGCACGCGTGCTTTGCTGGAAACGATGCGCGCCACCAGCGGCGGGCGGCACTGCATCCTCAACCTGGGGCACGGCATCCTCCCCGGAACTCCGCCCGAAACGGTTGCGGCGCTGGTCGAGACGGCCGCGGAGTTTCGCTGAGGCCGCGCCTCGGCGTCGCACGGGCACACACATGATCCCGGTCGCGCTCGTCGGCTTGAGTTATCGCGAGGCGCCGTCCGCGGTGCGCGCGGCGCTCGCCGGCCTCGACGCGGGTATCACGGGTCCGTCACGCGCGCTGCTCGAGGCGGGCGAGATCACCGGCGTCGTGCGCATCGAAAGCTGCGCGCGCGTCGAATGGGTGCTGGCGTCGCCGCGGCCCGCGTGGGCCGCCGAGCTGCTGAGCGCGGCGCTGGTCGGAGCATCGGAGAATCCCGAGCGGCAGCGTCCGCGCGCGCGTCATGGCGCGGCCGCGGTCGGCGGCCTGCTGCGCGTCGCAGCGGGTCTCGACTCCGTCGCGCAGGGCGAGCACGCCATCGGCAACCAGGTGCTGCGCTCCTTCGAGCGCGCACACGAGGCCGGCACGGTGTGCCGCAATCTGCACGTGGTGTGGCGCGGCGTCGGCGAGATGCTGAACCGCGCGCGCCGCATCCTGCCGCAGGGCCGCACCGGTGGCGTGCAGGCCCTCGTGATCCAACGCATGACGGAGATTCCGCCCGACGCGCCGATCGCGGTATTCGGTCTCGGCGAGATCGGGCGCGCGATGCTGCGTGCGCTGGCGGACGCCGGCTTCACCGCAGTCGAGAGTTTCAATCGTGCCAGCATGCGCGCGTTCGAGGCCGCGCTGCCGCGGGCGCGCGTGGTCATCATGGCCTCCGGCGCAGCGCACGCCTGGGCGACGCTGCCGGCCGCGCAGGTGCTCGAAGCGGCGCGAGGCCAGCAGCCCTCGCAACAGGTGTTCGATCTCGGCAGCCCGGTGCAGGTCGCCGCGGCCCCCGGGTGGAAGTTCACCGCGCTCGACGAGTTGCTCGACGCGCAGGGTGCCGTGCTGCCGGAATCCGAGTACGCCGCGCTCGACGCCGAATGCGCGGGTGGCGCCGAGCGCATCTGCCAGACGGTGCTCGCGCCGCCGCCTAGCGACACGCTGGCCGCGATGACGGCGATGCGCACCGAGTTCATCCAGCACAAACTACCCGCGCTGCTCGAAGGCCTGCCGCCGCAGCACGCGCGCAAGCTCACATCCGAGGTGAATGCCGTGCTCCACCAGTTCATCTCCGCGGCGCGGCGCGAGGCACCGTGAAGATGACCGGCAAGAACGGCCAGCGCATCATCGGCAGCCGTGGCAGCGATCTCGCGCTGTGGCAATCGCGCACCGTGCTCGCGGCGCTGCGTGCCGCCGCGCCCGCGCCGGCCTGGGGCTCGGACATCACCGTCGTCACCACCAGCGGCGACGTCGATCCTTCTCCGTACCTCGCCGGCGGGGTGCAGCGGGGCTTCTTCACCAAGGAGCTCGAGGTGGCGCTGCTCGAGCGGCACATCGACCTCGTCGTCCACTCACTGAAGGATCTGCCCACCGCGGCGCCGGACGGCCTCGTGAACCGCACCATCCTGCCACGCGCGAACCCGGCCGACTGGCTGCTGGTGCGCCGCGAATTCCTCGAGGACCGCGCCGACGGCACGCTGCCGCTGCGCGCCGGGACGCGCGTCGGCGCCTCGTCGCTGCGCCGCGGCGCCCTGCTGGGCCACTTCGCGCCGCAGGCGCTGTCGGTGCCGCTGCGCGGCAACGTGCCGACGCGCGTGCGCAAGCTCGCGGACGGCGCCGCCGTCGACGCGATCATCCTGGCCGCCGCCGGGCTGTCGCGGCTCGAGATCGATCTGTCGGCGTTCCACAAGATCGAGCTGTCGCCCGAGCACTGGGTGACGGCGCCGGGGCAGGGCGCGCTGGCCGCGCAATGCCGCGCCGGTGAAACCGAGATCGAGGCGCACGTCGCGCTGCTGGCCGATGCAGGCTGCGCCGCCGCGACGCGCTGGGAGCGCGAATTCCTGCGCGTCATCGAGGGCGGCTGCTCCACGCCGTTCGGCTGCCACGTCGTCGGCAACCGCGCGCACCTCGGCATCGCCAGCGAGCGCGGCTGGCTGGCGAATTCCATCGAACTACCGCAAGACTTTGCAGAGGGCCCCCAACGTGACTCCTTCATCCGCGACGCCGTCGCCGGCTGCCGGCCAGCAGACCGAAAGACCGCTCCTCCTGACGCGCTCGGCCGGGCTGTACGCGCGCGCTGAGGCGCTGATCCCCGCCGGCGTGTCGAGCCCGGTGCGTGCCTTCCGCAAGGTGGGCGGCACGCCGGTGTTCTTCAAGAGCGCCCAGGGCGCGCACGTGCTCGACGAGGACGGCAACCGCTTTCTCGATTTCTGCATGGCCTGGGGCCCGCTGATCCTCGGCCACGCTCACCCGCGCGTCGTGGAAGCCGTGCAGCGCGCCGCCGCCGACGGCCTCGCGTTCGGCACCGCGCATCGCGCCGAGGGCGAGCTCGCCGAGCGGGTGCTGGCGGCCTATCCATATGCGCAGCTCGTGCGCTTCGTCGTCAGCGGCACCGAGGCCGTCGCCACCGCGGTGCGCATCGCGCGCGCGTCCAACGGCCGCCGCCGCATCCTCAAGTTCGACGGCTGTTATCACGGCCATGTCGACTCGCTGATGGTCAAGGCGGGCAGCGGGGTGATCACGCAGGGCCTCGCCGACAGCGCGGGAGTGCCCGCGCAGGTCGCCGCCGACACGCTGGTGATCCCGCTCGGCGACGTCGCCGCGCTCGAGCAGGCGTTCGAGAGCCAGGGCAGTGACATCGCCGCGGCCATCATCGAGCCGCTGCCGGCCAACAACGGCCTGCTGCTGCAGTCGCGCGAATACCTGCAGAAGCTGCGCGGGCTCACGCGCGCGCACGGCACCGTGCTCATCTTCGACGAGGTGATCACCGGGTTCCGCTTCGGCTATCACGGCTACGACAAGTTGTTAGGCATCGAGCCGGACCTCACCACGCTCGGCAAGATCGTCGGCGGCGGCCTGCCCGTGGCCGTGGTGCTGGGCCGGCAAGAGTTGCTCGGGCAGCTCGCCCCGCTGGGGCCCGTCTACCAGGCGGGCACCATGGCGGGGAATCCCGTGTGTCTCGCGGCCGGCATCGCGACGCTCAGCGAGCTCGCCGAGGGCGGGCCATACCGCCACATCGAAGCGCTCGGCCGGCACCTGGACGCGGCCTACGCCGGACATCCGCTTCGCACGGTGGCCCAGCTGCCGCGCGTGGGGCCCATCGTCTGGCCGTACTTCGACACCGCGGCGAAACTGCCCGTTGCCGCATCGGCCATCACGGGCACCGCGGTGCAGGAGTACCACGGCCGCTACCGGCACTGGCTGGCGCGCGGCGTGTACCTGCCGCCGTCGGCATACGAGGTGTGTTTCCTATCGGCGGCTCACACGACGGCGGATGTCGATAAACTGCTGGACGTGCTGCACGCGAGCGACAAGGGCTGATGCGCCCGGGGTACCGACAATGGCTCGCCGAGCGCGTCGAGCTGGCGGCGCTCGCCGCCACGCTGGTCGCCACGGCGGCGCTCGTCGTGTGGTGGACCTTCCTGCTGCGCGACCAGCTGCAGGTGAACGAGCTGCTCGAGCGCAAGGCGCTCGCGGTGCGCACCGACATCCGCGAGACGCAGCGTGTCGAGCTCGAGGCGGAGCTCTCGAGTCAGCACGACCGGCGCAACGTCATGCTGGTGGGCGAGTCCACGCTGCTCGGGCTGCTGCTGTCGGGCAGCCTCATCGTGCTGTTCCTGCTCGCGCAGCGGCGCAAGCGGCAGCGCGAGGACATGGAAAAGCTGCTGCAGCTCACCAGCCACGAATTCAAGACGCCGGTGGCCGGCGTCAAGGGGCTGCTGCAGAGCCTCGCCATCGGCAGCATTCCCGAGGCGCAGCGCGCGGAGCTCATCCGGCTCGGCCAGCTCGAATGCGACCGGCTCGAGCACCTGGCCGAGACCATACTCGCCTATCAACGCGCGATGGCGCGCGAGCCGAGCGAAAGCGTGCCCGCCATCGAAGCCGCGCGTTTCATCGCGGACCTGCTGGCGCATCGCGCGCGCACGTCGAGCGGCGGCGCGGTCGAGCTCGGTGTCATCGCCGCCGCGCACGTGCTGGCGGACCGGGACGGGCTGCGCGTGATCCTCGAGAACCTGCTCGACAATGCGCACAAGTACGGCGGCGGCAAGGTGCGCCTCTCCGCGGCGGCGGCCGACGGATTCTGGCGTCTGGAGATCGGCGACGAGGGACGCGGCTTCGCGCCCGAGAGCGCCGAGAAGCTGTTCGAGCTGCACGACCGTGGCAGCGGCGAGGGAGTCACGCACGGCGCGGGTCTCGGGCTCGCGATCGCGCGGCAGCTCGCGCGCCGCATGGGCGGCGACATCCGGGCGCACAGCGCGGGGCCCGGCCACGGCGCGGTGTTCACGGTGACGCTGATGCTCGCGCCGCAGGCCTCTGCCGCGCCGGGCACGGCGGATGCGGCCCATGGTTGACCGCATCGCGATCGTCGAGGACGAGCGCCTGGTGCGCGAGCTCCTGGCCGTGAACCTGCGCCACGCGGGCTACGAGATCGTCACCGCGGAGAACTTCGAGCAGGGCAAGGAGCTGCTGGCCCGCCAGGATTTCCAGCTCGCGATCCTCGACGTGATGCTGCCGGGCGGCGACGGCTTCGCCCTGACGCGCCACGCGCGCGATCTCGGCCTGGGCGCGCCCATCCTCATGCTCACGGCGCGCAGCGACACCACCAGCAAGGTGCGCGGCCTCGACTCGGGCGCCGACGACTATCTACCCAAGCCGTTCGACGTGAACGAGCTGCTGGCGCGGGTGCGCGCGCTGCTGCGCCGCGCGAGCGGCCGGCCGGCGAGCGCGCCGCCGCGGTTCGCGTTCGCGAGCTACTGGGTGCGTTTCGACACCGGCCAGGCGCTGACCAACGAGGGCGAGGTGTCGCTGTCGGACAAGGAGCTGCGCCTCATGGAGGTGTTCGCGGCCAACGAGAACCGCGCGCTGACGCGCACCGACCTGCTCGAGGAAGTCTGGGGCATGGACCAGTTCCCCACCGACCGCACGGTGGACAATTTCATCCTGCGGCTGCGGAAACTCTTCGAGCCCGATCCGGAGAATCCGGTGCACATCGTGACGCTGCGCGGGCGCGGGTACCTGTTCCGGGCGGCGCCATGAGCGCGGCGGTGCGCATCACCCCCATCGGCGCCGCCGAGATCGCCGCGGCGCGCGAATATTTCGTCGGCCTGCACACGCGGCTGTCGGATGCGTGGGCGGCACTCGATACTGCTCCACAGCGGCGCGACGAGTGGCAGCGCCCGGCCGGCGATGCGCTCACGGGCAGCGGCCGGCTGTCGCTCATCGAGAACGGCGCCACGTTCGACCGCGCCGGCGTCGCGTTCAGCGACGTCGCGGGTGCCAAACTACCGGCGGCGGCCAGCGAGCGGCACACCGAGCTCGCCGGCCAGCCGTTCCGCGCCATGGGCACGAGCTGCGTGGTGCATCCGTTGAATCCCTACGCGCCGACTTCGCACGCCAACGTGCGCCTGTTCACCGCGCGGGGTGGCGAGACCTGGTGGTTCGGCGGCGGCTTCGATCTCACGCCGGTGTACGCGTTCGAGGAGGACGCGCGCGCCTGGCATGCCGCGGCGCGTGCCGCCTGCGCGCCCGCGGGCCCGCGCGCCTACGCGCTGCTCAAGGACGCCTGCGACCAGTATTTCTACCTGCCGCACCGTGGCGAGACGCGTGGCATCGGCGGGCTGTTCGCCGACGATCTCAACGATGCGGCGCCCGAGATCGGCGGCGGCTTCGAGCACTGTTTCGCGCTCATCCGCCGCATCGGCGACGCCTACCTCGACAGCTACGTGCGCATCGTGCGGGCGCGCATCGCCAGCGCCTTCGGCGAGCGCGAGCGTGCGTTCCAGCGGCTGCGCCGCGGGCGCTACGTCGAGTTCAACCTGGCTTTCGACCGCGGCACGCGCTTCGGGCTGCAGTCGCAGGCGCGCACCGAATCGCTGCTGATGTCACTGCCGCCACGGGCCGAGTGGCGTTATGACTACCGGCCGGAGCCGGGATCCCCGGAAGCCGCGCTCGCGGACTATCTCAAGCCACGCGACTGGCTGGAGCGCGCGCCATGAGGCCCGGCATCCTGCTCGTGAATTCCGGCACACCCGCGTCGCTCGCGACGCGCGACGTGCGCGCCTTCCTCGCCGGCCTGCTGGGAGATCCGCGCGTGGTCGAGCTGCCGCGCTGGCTGTGGTGGCCCATCCTGTACGGCGTGATCCTGCGCGTGCGTCCCCGCGCCAGCGCGAAGAAATACGCCGCCATCTGGACGCCGCAGGGCTCGCCGCTCTCCATCGAGAGCGAGGGATTGCGCCGCGGCCTGGAGAATTCACTGCGCGCGCACGACATTCCAGTGGCGCTGGCGATGCTCTACACGGGTGGCGCCAAGGTGCGCGACGCGGTCGCCGCGCTTCGCGGCCGGGGTGTCGACGAAATCCTCGCGCTGCCGATGTTTCCGCAGTACTGCGGCGCGTCCACGGGAGCGGTGTTCGACCAGGTGAGCGCGGCGCTCGGCGCGCTGCGCGACGTGCCCGCGTTGAAGTTCGTTTCGACCTACCACGATCTGCCCGAGTACATCGATGCGCTGGCCGCGAGCGTGCGCGAGCATCGTCGCGCGAACGGCGCCGCACGGCACCTGCTGATGTCCTTTCACGGCGTGCCCGAACGGTACGTTGCCATGGGAGATCCATACCGCGCGCAATGCGAGCGCACGGCGGCACTGCTCGCGCAGCGTCTCGAGCTCGGCGCGGACGCGTGGAGCGTGTCGTTCCAATCGCGCTTTGGAAGGGCGCGCTGGCTGCAGCCGTACACCAGCGAGGTGCTGGCCGCGCTGCCGGCGCGCGGCGTCGACGACGTGCAGGTGATCTGCCCCGGCTTCGCGGCCGACTGCCTCGAGACGCTCGAGGAGATCGGCATGGAGAACCGCGACGTGTTCCTCGCCGCGGGCGGCAAGAAGTATTCCTACGTGCCGGCGCTCAACGCGCGCGCCGATCACGTCGCGGCGCTGGCCGTGCTCGTCGAGCGCGAGTTGACGCAGCGGCGCGCACCGGCAGCGGATGCCGCGGCCGCAGCGCCGCGCGGGAGTGCCGCGTGCTCTGGCTGAAGGCCTTTCACATCGTGGGTGTCGTGAGCTGGTTCGCCGCGCTGCTCTATCTGCCGCGGCTGTTCGTCTACCACTCGCAGATCCAGAACGGCGGGTCCGTGGACGACGCCGTCGGCAACGCGCGCTTCAAGATCATGGAGCGCAAGCTGTTCTTCATCATGAGCATCGGCGCGGCCGTCGCGCTCGGCTTCGGGGTGGCCATGCTGGCCGTCGCGCCCGACTATCTACTGATGCGCTGGCTGCACGTGAAGCTCGCGCTGGTGTTGCTGCTCATCGGTTATCACGGCGCCTGTTTCGCGCTGCTGCAGCAGTTCGCCGCCGACCGCAACGGGCACGCCGAGCGCTGGTATCGCCTGTTCAACGAGGTGCCCGCCCTGGCGCTGATCGCTATCGTCCTGCTGGTGGTCCTCAAGCCCGCGCTGGGTACCTGAGCCGGGCGAGAATTTCCGGAGCGCGTCGCGAACATCGCTCCGCTTCCCTCTTCAGAATATAAAACACCGGGAGGCTTGCCGTAAGGCCCCGGTCGTGACGCAGCATCGCCGCCCTTCGCAACCGGCGCAGCAGGAGTCACGAAATGTCCACGATCCATCATCCAGTCGAGAATGCCGTCGTAGTTGTCGGCGCGGGTCCTACAGGCCTCATGCTGGCGGGCGAGCTGGCCCTGGCGGGCATCGACGTCGCGATCGTCGAGCGGCGCGACAGCCAGGAGCTCACGGGTTCGCGCGGCAGCGGCTTGCACGCGCGCACCCTCGAGGTGTTCGATCAGCGGGGAATCGCCGAGCGGTTCGTTGCGCAGGGGCACAAGCATCCGGCCGCGCACTTCCACGTTCCACTGCCCATGACGGACGCTGCCACGCGGCACAACTACACGCTCGGGCTGTGGCAGAACCAGACCGAGCGCATCCTGGCCGAGTGGCTCGGCGAGCTCTCCGTGCCTATCTACCGCGGCACCGAGGTGACGGGCTGCGCGCAGCACGACGTCGGCGTCGACGTCACCGTCGCCGGCGGCCGGGCACTGCGGGCGCAATACCTGGTCGGATGCGATGGCGGCCGCAGCGTGATCCGCAAGTCGGCGGGCATCGAATTTCCCGGCTCCGAGCCGACCATGAGCTGGCTGATCGCCGAAGCGCCGACGGCCGAGGAGCCGAAGTGGGGGTTTCACGAGGACGCGGCCGGTATCCACGCGATCGGCAAGGGCGAAGGCGGGACTCCCCGCATCGTGCTCACCGAACGGCAGGTGGGTGCCGTGGGCGAGCCCAGCCTGAGCGATCTCAGCGCGGCACTCGTCGCCGTCTATGGGACTAACTACGGGGTTCACGACCCGCGGTGGATCTCCCGGTTCACCGACGTGACGCGCCAGGCCGCCGCGTACCGCGACCGGCGCATCCTGTTGGCCGGCGACGCGGCGCACATACATCCGCCGCTGGGAGGACAGGGGCTCAACCTCGGTGTTCAGGACGCGGTGAACCTGGGTTGGAAACTGGCGCAGGTACTCGGGCGCACCGCACCCGGAAGCCTGCTCGACACGTATCACGCCGAGCGCTTTCCGGTGGCGGCGCGCGTACTGCGCAACACGATGGCGCACGTCATGCTGCGCCGTACGGACGAGCGCACCAAGGCACTGGGCGAGATCTTCACCGAACTGCTCGGCATGGACGAACCGCGCCGACGACTCGCCGCGGAGATGTCCGGCCTAGCGGTTCGCTACGAGCTCGGCTCCACCGGCGGTGGCGAAACCCACCCGCTGCTCGGACGTCGCGTGCCCGATCTCGATCTCGTCACTGCCAACGGTCCGCGGCGGTTGTTCACTCTGCTGCACGACGCCCGGCCGGTGCTGCTGGATCTCGGAATTCCCGGCGGCCTCGATATCGACGCCTGGGCAGATCGGGTCCGGCTCGTCGCCGCCCGCTATACCGGGCCCTGGGAGCTTCCGGCACTTGGTCCGGTGGCGCCTCCCGATGCCGTGTTGATCCGGCCCGACGGCCATGTGGCGTGGGTCGGGACCCGGACGCCGCAGGGGCTCGAGGACGCGCTCACCACCTGGTTCGGGCCGCCGGCAGCCGAACGACCGGCAGGCGCGTCCTGAAACTCCTGCGAACGCGCGCTTGCAAATCACCCGCTTGAGATTTATTCTCGTTCGCAAATGAGAAGCGTTTGTATTTGAGAGGTCTCACATGCAGCCCACCCATATAGAAGAACCGTCCGAGCGCGCCCCGGCGCCCGCGCGCACGCTGTCCGAGCGCGTCGTCAGCACGAAGGAGCTGCTCGGCGGCGCTCACCGCATCTGGATTGAGCACGCCGCCCAGCGCTACCTGCTGCAGGTCACGCGCAGCGGCAAGCTCATCCTCACGAAATAGAACCTCCAGGGTGGCGACGACCCCATCGTCTAACTACTCTGCGTCCTGTGCCACCCAGGCAGACTGAGCCCCCTCAGCGACCTCTCCCCAGGCAGCCCGTCCTCCCCGCGCATCGCAGGCGCCATCCGCGGGCCGCGGCCATGCGATCGGCGCCTCCCTGACTCGTTCCGCCGCGCGCCGCGCCTGCGGGCGGCGCGAATCCAGTACGATTGTCAGCTCCCCGGCCACTCCCCGCAGGAATTCGGCATGCGCGCCCGCACGATCCACTACGCAGTGATCCCCCTGTTTTCGGCGCTGGCGCTGCTCGCGCTCGCGGGCTGCAGCCGCGAGCCGCAGCCTGCCGCATCGACACCACCGGCGGCGGACGCGGCGTCGCCGGATGCCGCTTGGGGGGCGTTCGTCGCGCGCTTCATCGAGGCGCGGATGAAGGCCGATCCGTATTTCGCCGTGCAGTCGGGCCGTCATGAATTCGATGGCCAGATGCCCGACTGGAGCCGCACGGCGCTCGAGGCCGACGTCGCGGCCACGCGCGCGCTGCTGGCCGAGCTCGAGAAGTTCGACGCGGCCGCGCTCGCCGCCCCGCGACGTTTCGAGCGCGAGTACCTGCGCTGGGTGATGGAGCAGCAGATCTTCTGGCAGGGCAGCGCCGCGCAGCCGTATACGAATCCGGCCTGGTACATCGACCGGCTGGATCCTTCGATGTATCTCACGCGCGAGTACGCGCCGCTGCCGCAGCGGCTCACGGGCTTCCTCGGCTACGCGCGCGCCATTCCGAAGCTGGTGGCGGACATCCGCGCGAACCTGCGCGCGCCGCTGCCGAAGGCGTACATCGAGCGCGGCTCCGCGGCGTTCGGCGGCTACGCCGCGTTCTTCCGCACGGACATGCCGCCGATTTTCGCCCAACTGACCGATGCGCAGCTCAAGAGTGACCTGGCGGCCGCGACGGAGCAGGCCGCGAAATCCATGGACGAGCTCGCCGCGTGGCTCGAAGGTCAGCGTGCCACCGGCACCGATGCGTTCGCGATCGGCGCGCCGAAGTTCGCCGAGATGTTGCGCGCCACGGAACGCGTCGACCTCCCCCTCGAGGAGCTCGAAACGCTGGGCCGCAAGGACCTCGAGCGCAATCACGCCGCGCTGGTCGAAGCCTGCGCGGCATTCGCGCCCAAGGCGGCACTCGCGGCCTGCGTCGAGAAGATGCGCGCCCACAAGCCCACGGGCGGCTCGGTGGAAGGCGCGCGCCAGCAGCTCGCGGAGCTGCGCCAGTTCCTCGTCGACAAGAAGATAGTGTCGATTCCGAATCCCGAGCACGCGCTGGTCGCGGAGTCGCCGCCGTTCAACCGCGGCAACTTCGCGTACATCAGCATTCCCGGCCCGTACGAGAAGCCGGCCGTGAAGGCCACCTACTATGTCGCGCCGCCCGACGCGAGCTGGAGCGCGGCGCAGCGCAACGCGTACGTGCCCGGACGCGCCTATCTATTGTTCGTGTCCGCCCACGAGGTGTGGCCGGGCCACTACTTGCAGTTCCAGTTTCTCAACAAGAATCCGTCGCGCGCCGCCGCGCTGTGGGCCAGCTACGCGTTCGCCGAAGGCTGGGCGCACTACACCGAGGAGATGATGTACGACGCGGGACTCGGCGCCGACTCGCCCGAGTGGCGCGTCGGCATGCTCACCAATGCGCTGCTGCGGGACGTGCGTTTCCTTTCCGCGATCTGCCTGCATTCGGGCTGCATGACACTGGCCGAATCCGAGCAGATGTTCCGCGAGCAGGCCTTCGCCGACGCGGGCAACGCGCGCCAGCAGGCGGTACGCGGTACCTACGACCCGGGCTATCTCGCCTACACGCTCGGCAAGCTGATGATCCGCAAGCTGCGCGCCGACTGGCTGTCCGCCCATCCCGAGGCGACCCCGCAGCAGTTCCACGACCAGTTCCTGTCGTACGGTGCGCCGCCGATCCCGCTGGTGCGGGCCGAAATGGTGGGCGCCGGCGGCTCGATTCTCTAACACGCGCCCCCGCGGCGCGCTGTCATAACGCCCGCAACCAGTTGCGGCAAATTGCCATGTTCTGAGACTTGGCTCTCTCAAGGGCGCTCATGTGCCCCTCAGCATCGCCGATAGCGGCCCAGAGAAAGTGATTTCCGCATCCCGTTGTGGGCAAACCGCCGGGAAAGCGTCACTGGGTCGCTCAGGAGTTCGAGGATGCTCATTTCCATTCGCCGCTGGTTCATCGCCGCTTCCGCCCTCGTGCTGGGGTCGCTCGCCGCCACCGCGCAGGCGCAGGCGACCTACTACACGAACACGGACAACGAGAACAACGCGCACACCCATGTCGCCGACAACGACACCGACATCCTGGTCGGCAGGGCAGATGGCGTGCATCCCATCGAATTCAACATCAATGCCGCGGCGCTGCCCACGAGCTCCGCCAATCTCACGATTCGCGCGTTCGACGTCGACGAAGAATCGGGTGAGACCGACGACGTCTATATCAATGGGCACTACCTCGGCCGTCTCACGGGCGCCAACCAGACCTGGAGCGTCACCTCGTTCGCGGTGAATCCGGCCTGGGTCGTCCAGGGCAACAACCTCATCGAGATCCAGGTCGACACCTCGGGCGACCCGACCGCGTGGGTGGTCAACGTCGACTGGGCCCAGCAGCTCAACGACGGGGGCGGTGCCACCAACGGTGACACGAGCGCCGTGCGCATCACCGGGTTCGATCCCGGCACCAACATCACGATTCATACCCAGTCGACGGTGCATGCGATCACCGGCGGTACGTATCGGCTGCAGGTCACCCTCATCGATCCCAATGGCGATGCGGTGACGGTGCTCACGCAGGATTTCGCGGTCGCCGCCAACATGGACTCGGTTCGCAACGTCGACGCGGTGTATCCGATGTCGAGCGTGTCGGGCGAGTACACGATCCAGGCGATGCTGTTCTGGCTGGATCCGAACCAGGGCAATTTCCCCGTGCAGCAGGACATCGCGATCGCGCATTTCCATCACGACGCGGGCTCGACGCCCGACCTGGGCGACGTCGACAACGACAGCGACGGTGACGGGCTGCTCGACAGCCAGGAAGCCGCGCTCGGCACCAATCCCAACAACTCCGACAGCGACGGCGACGGCATGGCCGATGGCGCGGAAGTGGGCCCGAACGTGGGCGCGCCCGTGAACTCCGATGGCGACGGCATCATCAACGCGCTCGATTCCGCGCTCACGGATACGGACGGCGACGGCGTGATGAACCAGTCCGACCCGGCAAACGGCAATCCCTGCATTCCGAACGGGAATTCGGCGGCATGCCTCGCGGCCGACAGCGACGGCGACGGCCTCACGAACGGCCAGGAAGACACACTCGGCACCAGCCGCAGCAATCCCGATACCGACGGTGACGGCGCGAACGACGGCGCGGAAGCCGGCGGCAACGTGAACGCCCCCACCGACTCCGACAACGACGGCACGCCGAACGTGCTCGAGTCGTCGGTCACCGACTCCGATGGCGACGGTGTCGCGAACCAGAGCGACCCCGCCAACAACGACCCCTGCGTCCCGAACACGAGCAGCACCGCCTGCCTGGGCGCGGACAGCGACGGCGATGGTCTGACCAACAGCCAGGAGGATGCGCTGGGTACCAGCCGCGGCAACGCGGACAGCGACGGCGACGGCGCGAACGACGGCGCCGAAGTGGGCGGCAACGTCAACGCGCCGTTGGACTCGGACAACGACGGCATCCCGAACGTGCTCGATTCATCGGCCAACGACACCGACGGCGACGGCGTCGCAAACCAGAGCGATCCGGCCAATGGCAACGCCTGCATCCCCAACGCGAACAGTGCGATCTGCCTCGTCACGGACAGCGACGGCGACGGCCTCACCAACGGCCAGGAAGACACGCTCGGCACGGGCCGCGGCAACTCCGACACCGACGGCGACGGCGTGGCCGACGGCGCGGAAGTCGGCAACGTCGGCTCACCGGCCGACACGGACGGCGACGGCATTCCCAACGTGCTCGAGTCCTCGGCGGTCGACAGCGACAACGACGGAGTGTCGAACCAGCAGGACTCGGCCAACAATGACCCGTGCGTGCCGAGCTCGAGCAACGCCGCGTGCCTCGCGGCCGACAGCGACGGCGATGGCCTGACCAACGGCCAGGAAGATACGCTGGGCACGGACCGCAACGACCCGGACAGCGACGGCGACGGCGTGAACGACGGCGCCGAAGTCGGCAACAATCCGTCCAACCCGACGGATACCGACCACGACGGCATCGCGGACGTGTTCGAGTCGGGCGACAACGACGCCGACGGCACGCCCGACGCGGCCGATACCGACAGCGACAACGACGGCATTCCGGACGGTGTCGAAGTCGGCACGCCTGGCAATCCGCGCGACACCGATGGCGACGGTACGGCGGATTACCTGGATGCGGATGCCGACGGCGACAGCGTGCCGGATGCGCTCGAGATCGGCGGCGACCCCACGCACCCGCTCGACAGCGACGGTGACGGCACGCCGGACTATCGCGACCTCGACAGCGACAATGACACGCTGCCCGACGCGCTCGAGAGCGATGCGAGCGGCACGGATTCGGACGGCGACGGCATCGACGATGCGTTCGATGCGGATACCCTCGGCTCCGGCGACGTGAACCACGACGGAGTGGCGGACACCGGCGTGCTGCGCGACACCGACGGTGACGGGCGTGCCGATCTGCGCGACGTGGATACGGACAATGACGGCATCCTCGATTCCTTCGAGGGTACGCCGGCCGCGCTCACCGACACGGACGGCGACGGTGTTCCGGACGTGCGCGATCTCGACTCCGACAATGACGGCCGCGCCGACGTGATCGAGGCGGGCCTGGTCGACTCGAACGGCGACTCGCTGATGGATGCCGGCCAGACGCGCACCGCGAATCCGCGCGATACCGACTCCGACGGCACGGCGGACTTCCGCGATCTCGACTCGAACAGCGACGGCACCTTCGACGTCGCGACGAGCGGCGGCACGCTGGATGCGAACCACGACGGCCGCATCGACGCGGGCGCCGACAGCGACGAGGACGGAGTCCGCGACGCGGCCGACGCCGCGCCGCAGGTGTTCGGCACCTTCTCCGACGGTGATGCGGACGGCGTCGCCGATCCGCTGGATACCGACCTCGACAACGACGGCGTGAGCGATGCGCGCGAAGGCCGTGCCGATTCCGACGGCGACGGCGTGCCGGATGCACTCGATTCCCCCGGCAAACTCGAGACCGCCGTGCGCGGCACCGGCGCGATGGATCCG
>JBIOZI010000311.1:0-20970 GCA_044871085.1 Steroidobacteraceae bacterium
GTCTCGTGGCGGTCGCCGCGCACGAAAAAGCTGCCGACGATGGTGAGGTAGGCGATCGAGCGCTTGTTGACCGTCCCGCTGACGACCTGGTCGTACGACACGAGCGCATACAGGTCGAGCCGGTGCAGGCGCGCGAGCTGCTCGAGCTGCGTGAAGCCGTCACCGCGCGGCGCGCTCATTCCGGTGCTCAAATTCATGCCGGTGCTCAGATAGTAGTCAGGCACCAACACGATCTCGCTGACGTAGGGCAGCGCCTTGAAGCGCGCACGCACCGCCTCGAGCACCTTCTCGCGGTCCGCGGCCGACGGGCCATCGTTCGCGTAGATGTTGGAGGAGGGCAGGAAGCTCACGCCCACGCGGATGGGCAGCTGCAGCTCCACGGTGGCGTCCGTGGCCGGCACGTCGTGCCTGCCGTAGAGGAAGTCGACCAGGGGCGTCGAGGCGCGGTGCCCGCTGCCGTGGCCCTGGTTAAACATCCACGCGCAGCCGGACGAGAGCAGCGCGCACGACAGCACCACGAGTATTTTCACCTTCATGCGAATCCTCCCGGTTTGAATTGAACATTGCTCATTTGAGCGCGGCCATTCCAACAGATAATTGAACACTGCTCAATATCGTCGTAGACTGCGTCGCCAACGGGTCCGGAGACATGGGCAGACGCAACGAACACAGCCGCGAGGAGCTGAAAGGCCTCGCTTTGCGCGCCGCGGGCGACATCGTCGACGCCGGCGCCGAGCTCTCCATGCGCGAGGTCGCGCGCCGCATCGGCTACACGGTGGGCGCGCTGTACCTGGTGTTCGAGAATCTCGACGATCTCATCGTCCATCTCAACGAACGCACGGTGAGCGAGCTGCGCGGCGCGCTCGAGCGCATCCGCGGCCGTCCGAACCAGCCCGCGCAGCATCTGCGCCTGCTGGTGGCCGCGTATCTCGGCTTCGCGCTGCTGCACACCGCGCGCTGGCGGCTGGTATTCGAGCACCGGCTGCCGGCGGGGCAGAAGGCGCCGCCCACCTACGCCGGTCACACGGCCGCCATCTTCGTGCTGGTGCGCGACCGGCTGCGCGAGGCCGGCGTCATCGGCGACACGGAGGCGGGCGACGAGCTCGCCACCGCGCTGTGGAGCGGAGCGCACGGCATCTGCACGCTGGCGGTCACGGGCAAGCTGCAGGTGGCGACGCAGGCCTCGGTGCAGCGGCTGCTCGACGTGCTGCTCGACCGCTTCCTCGGCGCGCCGCCCACGAAGCCGCCGCCGCGCCGGAAGAAGTAATGGGGACATTCCTCGTTTCCTAGCAAACGGGGACAGGCCTCCCGTTCCCGCCCGCGGTCGAGGCAAAGCACGCGTAATCGTCGAGGTGCTACCCTCGCGCGGTGCGTGATCTCCTCAAGAACCGGCCGGTTTTCGCATGGGCGTTGTACGACTGGGCCAATTCCGCATTCGCCACCACCGTGATGGCAGGCTTCTTCCCCGTGTTCTTCCAGAAGTTCTGGAGCACGGACGTGACGCCGACGGAGACCACCTCGCGGCTCGGTTACGGCAACGCCATCGCGGGGTTGGTCATAGCGGTGCTGGCGCCGGTGCTCGGCGCCATCGCCGACCGCGGCGGGCGGCGCAAGCAGTTCATGCTCGTCTGGACCTTGTTAGGGGTCGGGGCGACCGCCACGCTGTATCTCGTCGCGCAGGGCGAGTGGCTGCCGGCGCTCACCCTGTTCGTGCTCGGGACGATCGGTTTCAACGGCGGCGTCGTGTTCAACGATTCGCTGCTGCTCGACGTCGCGGGTCCCGGTGAGCTCGATCGCGTTTCCGCGTTCGGCTATTCGATGGGCTACCTCGGCGGCGGCCTGCTGTTCCTGCTCAACATGATCATGGTGCTGCACCCGGAATGGTTCGGGCCCGCGAATGCGACCGAGGCGGTGCAGGTCGCATTCCTCACCGTCGCGGTGTGGTGGCTGCTGTTCACCATCCCGGTCATGCGCCGCGTGCGCGAGATCCAGCGGGGCCCGCACCTGGCGTTCGGCGCCGCGCTGGTAACCGGCTTCCGCGAGCTCAAGAACACCATCGCGCACGTGCGCCAGTACCGCGTGCTCGTCACCTTCCTGGTCGCGTACTGGTTCTACATCGACGGCGTCAACACCATCATCAAGATGGCGGTGAACTACGGCACCGCGCTCGGCCTCGACACCAGCAAGCTGCTCACCGCGCTGCTGGTGACGCAGTTCGTGGGCTTTCCGTCGGCGCTGTTGTTCGGATGGCTGGGCGGCCGTATCGGGCCGCGGCGCGGCATCCTCATCGGGCTCGGGATCTATGCGGCCATCACCGTGTATGCGTACTTCCTCGACACCGTCGCCGAGTTCTTCGCGCTGGCCATCGCCGTGGGCTTCGTACAGGGCGGCGTGCAGAGCCTGTCGCGGTCGCTGTTCGGGCGTCTCGTGCCCGAGGGGAAGAACGCCGAGTTCTTCGGCTTCTTCAACATGATGGGCAAATTCGCGACCGTACTCGGCCCGCTGCTCATCGCCGTGGTGGCGGCCGTGACGCACGACGAGCGCGCGTCCATCATCTCGCTGGTGCTGCTGTTCGCGGTGGGCGGCGTGCTCCTGTGGCGCGTCAAGCTCACACCGCCAGCGACCTGACCTCGCGCTCCAGCACCTCGACTTCCTTGTTTCGCGCCGTGCGTGCCGACTCGGGACCGAACCGCAGGTCGGCGTAGCGCCGCGCGATGGCGGTCACCGTGGGCGCCAGATCGGGCCGCAGCGCCGAAACTCTCGCGGCGTAGTCCAACGGCCCCTCGTGAACCAAACGCGCCGGCGCCACGCGCGCCAGCTTGCGCGTGGCGGCGAGCCAGGCGCGGCCGATGCGATCGGGCTTCCTGCGCGGCACGCTGCGTCTCAGCGTGAGCGCGACCCACGCCATCCACAGCACGAGCAGCGATGCGAAGCCCCAGCCGAGATGCTCCCACGAGGGAGAATCGATGCCGAGCTTGCGCAGGAAATCGAACTGCGAGCGCAGGTCGAACTCCACCACGCTCTCCTGCCACCACTGGTTCGCGCCGTCCCACAATTGCGAGAGCCGCGCGACCCAGGAATTGTGGCGCATGAACACGGTGGCGGCCGACAGCGAGTCCCCGCTCATGAAATCGTAGATGCCACGCCGCAGCCGTTCGGGCTCGACCACGGCGGTGGGGTCGATGCGCGTCCAGCCCGAGCCGTCGAGCCAGATCTCCGTCCACGCGTGCGCCTCCGACTGCCGCACGATGAGATAGCCGCCGACCGGATTCCACTCACCGCCCAGGTATCCGGTGACGATGTGGGCCGGCACGCCGGCCGCGCGCATCAGCGTGGCGTACGCGGAGGCGAAATGCGCGCAGAAGCCGCGCTTCGACTCGAACAGGGTCCAGTCGGTGGACTCGATCGAGCCGCGGCCCGGCGCGAGCGTGTATTCGAGATGCTGGGTGCGGAACCACTGCAGCACGCGCCGGGCATAGTCGGCATCGCTCGAGCTCTGCGCACGCAGCGTGCGCGCCAGCGCCAGCGTGCGCGGATTGCGATCCGGCGGCAGCATCGTCTCGTAACGCCGGCCGACCTTCGAGAGCGCGCCGGTGGTGCGCGTGCGCAGGTGCGACTGCGCGTCGTAGCTTACGACGCTGGTCACGTCGTCCATGGCGGTGAGCTGGCGGTCGTGCGCCAGGAATACATCGCGCCGCGGACTGCGCGCCACGGTGTCGAGCGCGAACAGGTAGGGTTGGTTGGAGGGCTCGAGTGTCACGCGGTAGCGCACCGGCTCGCCGAGCATCTCGATGGGCGTGGTGACGTAGAAGCGCCGGCGATCGCGCCGCCAGGTGGTGCCATCGAAGCTGTTGAGCACCGGGCCGCGGAAATACAGCGCCTCGTGCACCGGCGGCTCGCCCTCGAAGCGCACGCGAAACGCCGGGTCGTATTCCGCCACCAGCTCCTCGAGGCTGCCCGGGGCCATCTCGTCGGACAGGCCCGACTTCGCGCTCGAGCCGCGCTCCAGCGCCCAGAACTGCCCGGCGAAGCGCGGAAACAGCAGGAAGCACGCGACCGACAGCGGCAGCGCCATCGCCAGCGCGCGCGCCGACAGCCGCAGTGCCGCGCGCGGCGCGATGCCGGCGGTCGAGTTGCCGCGCGCCACGATGACGATGGCCGCGCAGGCGCCCCAGATCAGCAGTAGATAGAGCGGGATGCGCCACAGCGCCTGCGCCGCCAGCGCCGCGGCCAGCAGCAGGAACAGCGCGACGCCGATCACGATGCCGTCGTCGCGGCGGGTGCGCGACTCCATCAGCTTGAGCGCGCCCATGACGATCAGCAGCGAGGTGCCGGCGGCGAGGCCGTTCAGCGTGCGAAAGCTCATCGCGACCGCGACGACCAGCAGTGCGGTGAGGGTGCCGAACACGAAGCGCATGCCGCGGCGCTCGCGCGGTGCGCGCAGCCATCCGAAGCCGATGGCCAGGCGCCACAGCGCGCAGGCGAGCGCGATGCATACACACCACAGCGGCGCCAGCCCGGCGATCAGCAGGACGCTGCCGGCGAACACCAGGGTGGCTGCCATATTGGAGCGCGCCGCTGGCGCGACATTGGAGCGCGCCGCCGGCGCGACATTGGAGCGCGCCGCCGGCGCGACATCGGCGCGCGCCGCCGGGCTCATGCGCGGCGCTCCGTGCCGCCCGCCGTTCCAAACAGCGCGAGGCCGTCGAGACAGCGGGTGCGGTGGTCGTTGCCGCCGTCCGGGCTCAGCTCGAGCGGCCCGGCGCGCAGGCCATAGCGCTCGCCGCGCGCGTGGGCCGCGACGATCCACGCCGACAGTTGTTCGAGGCGCTGCTCGGTGTCGCCCGGAATCGCCGCGAAATCGAAGGTGCGGTGGTGGGCGGCGGGTGATTCATAGGTTTTCACCAGCAGGCCGCGGCCGCGTGCGTACGCCGCCCACGCCACCTGCCGCGGCGAGTCGCCGCTGCGGAATTCGCGCAGGCCGGCCCATTCCTCGTCGCCCGCGCGGTGCACCGAGAGCGCGTTGCCGCCGGTGGCCGCCTCGGCCGGCGCCTCGCGCCGGCCCTGCGGCTTCGGCCACGCGAGCACGGCCACCGGCAAATGAATCCAAGTCCAGGCGCGAAACAGCCCGAAGGGAAACGTGGTCGACACCTTGATGCGGTCGATGGCGCGCGGCCCGCGGTGCTCGAGCGGCACGAGCAGCTCCGCCCGCGCCGTCGCGGCGCTGGCCACGTCGGCGACGACGCACTCGATGTCGCCGCCCTCGCATTCGATGCCGAGCCGCGCGCTGTCCGCGGAGTTCTCCAGCGTCAGTGACAGGTGCGCATGCTCGCCGGCAAATCCGTTGGCCACGGCGACGCTGCGCAGCGTGAGCCCGGTGAGATTGCGATGCGTGAGGTGCATCGCGATGAGACCGAAGCCGCCCAAGAGGAAGGTCATCATCAGCACCACGCTGTTGGCGTAGTTGAGCCCCGCCACCAGCATGAGCATGAGCAGGAACGCGAAGGCCACGCCGGCGCGCGTGGGCAGGATGTACACGCGGCGGGTGAGAATGGTGAGCGGCAGGCGATCCTCGCCCTGGCGGCGCAAGGCCCAGGCCGCCACCCGGGCGCGCAACGGCGCGGCGAGGCGGGCGCGCAGGGCCGCGGACCATGTACCGCCGGACCTGCGACGCTCCCGGATCATGGAGCGAACATCCCCTAGACCGGCACCGGCACGCCGCGCAGCAGCTCGGCGATGAAGGCGCCGTTGTCGTTGCCCGCCGCCGCGCCGGTGCGCTCGAGGCGATGCGTCGCCACCGGCCCGAACACCATCTGCACGTCTTCCGGCATGACCAGGGCGCGTCCCGCCAGCATCGCCCAGGCGCGCGCGGCGCGCACCAGGCCCTGCCCGGCGCGCGGAGAGAGCCCGATGGCGACGTCGGTGCGCCGGCGCGTGATGTCGATGAGCGCCTGCACGTAGTCGAGCAGCGCGGGAGCGACGTGCACCCGCTGCACGGTGGCCTGCAGCTCGCGGATGGCATCGGAGTTGAGCGCCGGCGTCATGCCGGGCAGCAGCTCGCGGCGGTCGCCGTGCGCGAGCAGCTCGCGTTCGTGCGCGGCATCGGGGTAGCCGAGCGAGATGCGCATCAGGAAGCGGTCGAGCTGCGATTCGGGCAGCCGGAACGTGCCGAGCTGCTCGAACGGATTCTGCGTGGCGACGACGAAGAACGGCTCGGGCAGCCGGTAGGTAGTCACGTCGACACTGACCTGGCGCTCCTCCATCGCCTCGAGCAGCGCGCTCTGCGTCTTGGGCGAGGCGCGGTTCACCTCGTCGGCGAGCAGCAGCTGCGTGAACATCGGCCCCTTGCGGAACGTGAAGTTGCCGTTCTTGGAGTCGAACAGCGACACGCCGATGATGTCCGCGGGCAGCAGGTCGCTGGTGAACTGCACGCGCTGCCAGGCGAGCCCGAGCACGTGCGCGAGCGCGTGTGCCAGCGTGGTCTTGCCGACACCCGGCACGTCCTCGATGAGCAGGTGGCCGCGCGCCAGCAGGCACGCGAGCGCGAGGCGGACCGCGGTGGGCTTGCCGAGGATGACGCGATCGAGATCGGCGAGGACGGTGTCGAGGGAGGCTGGCACGGTGCGACTATAACCGGCGCAAACGCGCCGGACGCGTGACGTGCTTCAGGTTCCGCCCAGCCGGCGGACGCGTTCGAGCTGCTGCTTGAGGCTGGCATTCTGCGCCACCAGCTCCGCCACGCGCGCGCGGTCGGCGGCCACCACCTCGGGTTTGGCGTTGCGCACGAAGTTTTCGTTGTCGAGCTTGGCGCTGAGCTTCGCGATGTCGCTTTCGTTCTTGGCGATCACCTTGCTTAAACGGTCGATCTCGGCGTGCGGGTCTATCAACCCTTCGAGCGGCACCAGCAACGTGGTGTTCGCCACCATGGCGGTGGCGGAAACCGGTTCGGGTTCGCCGGCGGACAGCAGCCTGAGATGGTCGATGCCCGCGAGGCGCTGCAGATAGTGCCCGTGCTCCGTCGCCAGCGTCGTGGCGTTCGCATCCGCGTCGCGCAGCAACAGCGGGATCTTGCGCGACGGCGCGATGTTCATCTCGCCGCGGATCTGGCGCACCTTGAGGATGTATTCCTTCATCGTCGCGACCTGGGCTTCGGCCTCGGCGTCGCGCGCGTGGTCCTGCTCGCGCGGGTAGGGCGCGAGCATGAGCAGATCCACCGGCGTCGCCGCTGCGCGCCGGTTGGCGGCGGCGGTGAGCGGCGCCACGAGGGGGTTCACCCGCTGCCAGATCTCCTCGGTGATGAACGGCATCATCGGGTGCAGCGCGCGCAGCAGCGCCTCGAGCGTCGTGACCAGCGTGCGGCGCGTGCCGCGCTTCTGCGCCGCGGTGGCCGTGTCGCTCTGCAGGACGGGTTTCGTGAGCTCGACATACCAGTCGCATAGCTCGTACCAGGTGAACTCGTACAAGGCGGAGGCCGCGAGGTCGAACCGGTAGTCGCCGAGGGCACTATCTACCTGCGCGAGCATCACGGCGAAGCGCGAGACGATCCAGCGGTCGGCCACGGACAGCTCGGCTTCGCCGACCAGATCGCTGCCCTCCACCGTCATGAGCACGAACCGCGAGGCATTCCACAGCTTGTTGCAGAAGTTGCGATTGCCGCCGACGCGGCCGAGATCGAAGTTGATGTCGCGCGACGGCCCGGCGAGCGCGGCCAGCGTGAAGCGCAGCGCGTCCGTGCCGTAGGCAGCCATGCCTTCCGGAAACTGCTTGCGCGTGGCCTTCTCGATCCGGTCCTTCATCTGCGGCTGCATGAGGCCGGTGGTGCGCTTGGCCACCAGCGCCGCGAGATCGATGCCGTCGATGAGATCGAGCGGATCGACGATGTTGCCCTTGGCCTTCGACATCTTGTCGCCGTTCTCATCGCGGATCAGGCCGGTGATGTAGACCTCGCGGAACGGCACGTCGCCCATGAACTTCAGGCCCATCATCATCATGCGCGCGACCCAGAAGAAGATGATGTCGAAGCCGGTCATCAGCACGCTGGTGGGGTAGAACTTCGCGAGCTCGGGCGTCGTGCCCGGCCAGCCGAGCGTGGAGAACGGCCACAGCGCCGAGGAGAACCAGGTGTCGAGGACGTCGGAATCCTGGGTGAGCTTCACCGCCGGTGCGAGCGTGTGCTTCCTGCGCACTTCGGCCTCGTCGCGGCCCACGTAGATGGTCCCGGATTCGTCGTACCAGGCGGGAATGCGATGGCCCCACCACAGCTGGCGGCTGATGCACCAGTCCTTGATGTTGCGCATCCATTCGTAATAGGTCTTGGTCCAGTTCTCGGGGACGAAGCGCGTACGGCCCGCCTCGACTGCCTTCAGCGCGGGCTCGGCCAGCGGCGCGATCTTCACGTACCACTGGTCGGTGAGGTAGGGCTCGATGACGGCGTTGGTGCGGTCGCCGCGCGGCACCTTGAGCTTGTGCGGCTCTATCTTCTCGACCAGGTCGAGCGCCTCGAGCTCCGCCACGACGCGCTTGCGCGCCTCGAAGCGGTCGAGGCCGCGGAAGCGTTCGGGGGCGGCGTCGTTGAGCTTCGCGTCCGGGGTGAAGATGTTGATCTGCGCCAGCGAGTGGCGCAGGCCCACCTCGTAGTCGTTGAAGTCGTGCGCCGGGGTGATCTTGACCGCGCCCGAGCCGAACGCCGCGTCGACGTAGGCGTCGGCGATGACCGCGATCCTCCGGCCGGTCAGCGGCAGGTCGAGCTGTTTGCCGATGAGCGCGCGGTAGCGCTCGTCATCCGGATTGACGGCGACCGCGGTGTCGCCTAACAAGGTCTCCGGCCGCGTGGTCGCAACGGTGACGTGGCCGCCGCCGCCCGCCACCGGATAGCGGATGTGCCACAGGCTGCCGTTCTCTTCTTCCGAATTGACCTCGAGGTCCGACACGGCGGTGAGCAGCACCGGGTCCCAGTTCACCAGGCGCTTGCCGCGGTAGATGAGGCCTTCCTCGTGCAGCCGCACGAACCCCTCGGTGACCGCGCGCGACAGGTCCGGATCCATCGTGAACTTGTCGCGCGACCAGTCGACCGAGGTTCCGAGGCGCCGCATCTGCCGCGTGATCGTATTGCCGGATTCGGCTTTCCACTTCCACACCCGCTCGACGAACTGCTCGCGCCCGAGATCGAGACGGTGCTTGCCCTCGGCGGTGAGCTGGCGCTCGACGACCATCTGCGTGGCGATGCCCGCGTGGTCGGTGCCGGGCTGCCACAGCGTCGAATCGCCGCGCATGCGATGCCAGCGCGTCAGGGTGTCCATCAGCGTGTGCTGGAACGCGTGCCCCATGTGCAGCGTGCCGGTGACGTTCGGCGGCGGCAGCATGATGCAGTAGGGAGCGCCGTCGCCCGATCCATTGCCGGAATCGGGGGCGAAGGCACCGGAATTTTCCCAACGTTCGTAGATCCGGCGCTCGATGTCGCCGGGAGAGTAGGCCTTGTCCATGAGGCCGCGGATTATACGGAGAAATGGGGACATTCCTCGTTTGCTAGCAAACGGGGACAGGGCAGGGAACGGGTGGAGGCAGGCGGTCTGCGCTGGGTCTCCGAGTTTCGACGCTCGCAGTCTCGACGAGCCCTGTCCCCTTTTGCTAGGAAACGAGGAATGTCCCCATTTCAGGGTTGGACGAATTTGAAATCGTCGAAGTCGGCGGCTGCGCGGTAGGTGAGGAGCCCGCCCACTCCGTTGGCGTGCGAAGCGTCGGCGGCTTCCATCAGCAGCGTGCCATTTACATAGGCGCGCACCTGCGTGCCCACTGCTTCGAGGCGCAGCGTGTACCAGGTGCCCACGGTCACCGGCAGCGTGGCCGTCCCCAGCACGGCGATCTGCCCGTTCACGCGCTTGCGCAACGAGATCGAGTTCGAGCTGCGCAGCGACAGATAGTAGTAGTTGTTCACGTCCTGGTACCGCGCCGCGATTCCCACCCAGCGCTCGCCGCCGCCCGTGCCGGCGAAGGTGGTGGGACGCACGCGCACTTCGATGGTCTGCGCGTCGGTGGGCACGCCGATGAACGCCCGCGCGTCGCCCGCCACCGAGCTCTGCTCGAACACGCGGTTCGTGCCGCGCTCGACGTTCGACCACAGTCCGCCGCCCGTGGTCCATCCGCCGAGCCAGTACTGCGTGAAGTCGGCGGCGAATTCGGTGAGCGCGGGCGTGGGACTGGCGACCAGGTTGTCGAACTCGGCGGCGGCGCGGTACGTGAGCACGGCCGCGCTGCCGCCCGCAATCGCGGAGTCATTGGCCGCCAGCATCGGTACGCCGTCCACGTACACCTGGTGTCGGGTGCCGATGGACTGCAGGCGCACGCGGTAGCTGCGGTTCAGCGCGACCGCGAGCGGCGCGGTGGCGAGCGGGGTGAACACGCCGTTCACGTTCTTGCGCAACGACACGCTGCCGGAGCTGCGGAGGGTCACGTAGTAGTAGTTAGCGGCGTCACGGTAGCGCGTGGCGAGGCCGAGCCAGCGGTCGTTGCCATTGAACGCGGTCGCGCGCACGTCCGCCTCGACGGCCTGGTTGCGCCAGTCCGCCGTGGCGCTCCACACCGCCGTGTGCGTGGCGGTGCTCGCGGTCTCGGCCTGGCGCAGCACGCGCGACGCGCCGCTCTGCGCCAGGCTGAACTGGCTGCCCGGGCTCACGGTCCAACCCGTCGGAGTGACGCCGGCGAAGGTGTCCTGCTGCAGGTCCGGCTGCGCGTATGTGGTGGGCAGCTCGAATTCGCAGGTTTGCCCGCCGCAGGCGGCCAGGACCCGGCGGCCGCTGATGGCGAACGTCCCGAGCGATTCCCCACCGCTGGCGGCGAGCGTGACCACGTTCTCGTACCTGCCCTCGGCGTTCTTGACGTAGACCTGGATGACGCCCGCGTTCCGGTCCCAGCTGTGCGAGAGCCGCAGGACGTACTGGTCGCTCTTGCCGAGCCGGCTGCCGTAATTGCTGGCCATGTAGCTGTCGAGCGGCTGCAAATGGTCACGGACGCGGTAGTCGGGCGGGTCCGGATAGGTAGTCGGGGCCAACACGTGAGTGGCCAAGCCACCCGTTATGAACACTTCCTCGCCGCGGATCATCGTCTCCTCGGTGAATACATCGAAGTCATACCGGCTCTGGCGCAGCGTGAAGTAAGGATTCCAGCCGTATTCGGGGGTGTATTGGTGGATGGACACCGCCGGCACGTCGTACGTGTCATCGGACGAGGGGCTCATGACGATGGCCTTCGTCCCGGAAAGACTCACATCGCTGCCTTCGTGGGAGTCGTCGCCGCCGCGGTACTCGCCGAACATGCTTGCGGTCTGCCGCCACACGCCCGCGGCATCGCGCTCGCGCAACGCGCCCTCGTACGTGCCGCTGGAGAATCCCGTGATCACGCGGCCGTTGTCGATCTCCACCGCCGTGCCAGGCCCGTCGTCGGCACCGGGCGCCACGACGGCCTGCATCCAGGCGCCGTTGCGGCGCTCCAAAAACATGAATGGGCTGGTCATGACCGCGAGGCCGCCCTGCATCGCGATTCCGGTGCCCCAATGGGAATACTGGTCGTGGTACGCGCGGCCGAGCTCCCGCACCGCGGTCCAAGTCCCGCCGACGCGGCGGAACAGCCAGGGCACGATTTCCTCGGCGTCGCCATTCTCCTCGTCGACGGCGGGAATGTATCGCCATTGCATGATGATGGCGTCGTCGCCGTCGAGGCCCACGCCCGTGACGCCGTCAAAGGCGGCGTCCGGATTCGCGATGCGCGCGCGTTCCTGGACGACGAGCGGACTGGCGTGCGCGGCGGCGAGCATGCCGCTGGCGAGGCACAGGGCGAGCAGAGTTTTCATGGAGACCTTCGGTGCGTGTGTCTTGGTCTCGCTAGTTAGATGCAAGCGCCGCGCCACGCCGCTTCGGCCGCGGGGCGTCGCCGGATCGCGACAAGGTAGTTTGACGGCGCGCGCGGCTGGAAAATTTTTCCGCCCGCGTGGAAAGAATGCTCCGTCGCCGGCGTAGCTGTGGGCCGGCGCCTACGCCACCCTTGCGCGCGCGCTCAGACGTTGTGCGTCTGCGGCTCGATGGATTTGCCGCGGTAGAACTTGAAGCGCTCGCGGCCGGCGCCGCGCACTTCGGGCCGCGCGTCCAGGAATTCCGCCACGCGGCCGAAGCGCTCGAAGCAGGCCGGCACGGCGCTGCCGAGATTGAGGAGCACGGTACCGGGGTCAACGAAAGGATCGGCGGGCAACGGCCCGCCGGTCAGGGCGACGGGCGCCTCGCAGGGCGCGCCCTCCTGCGTGACGACGTCGTGCGGCACGAAGGTTCCGTCGCCGAAGGTCCAGAGCAGCTCGTCGAGCCTGGGCAGCAGCGCCGGGTCATCGCAGAGCACGACCACGCGCAGCTTGCCGAGATACGCCTTCTCGGCGATGCGGCAGGCGAGGCGCAGGCGCGTGCCTTCGCCGGCCTCTTCGCTCAGGTAGAAATCGACGCGTGGCGGCAAGGAATCAGCGCGCCCCGGCACGACGCAGCAGGTACTCGAGCACCATCGCGCTCGGACGCCCGGTGCTGCCCTTGCCGGCGCCGCCCTGGTAGGCCGTGCCGGCGATGTCGAGATGTGCCCACTTGAGGCCGACGGTGAATTTCGCGAGGAACGCGGCGGCCGTGCACGAGCCGCCGTCGCGGCCGGCGACGTTGGCCATGTCGGCGAAGTTGCTCTTGAGCTGCTCGCCGTACTCCTCGGTGACGGGCATGTGCCAGGCGCGGTCGTCCACGGCGGCGCCGCACTCGACCAGCTCGCGTGCCAGTGCATCGTCGTTCGCGAACACGCCGGTGTGGTGGGTGCCGAGCGCGACGACAATGGCGCCGGTGAGCGTGGCCAGGTCGATGACCACGTCGGGCTTGAAGCGGCGTGCGTAGTGGAGCGCGTCGCAGAGGATGAGGCGGCCCTCGGCGTCGGTATTCAGGATCTCGACCGTGAGGCCGTGCGCGCTCGTGACGATGTCACCGGGCTTGATGGCGCGGCCGTCGGGCATGTTCTCGCAGGTCGCGACCAGGCCCACGACGTTGAGCGGCAGATTGAGCTCGGCCACGGCGTTCATGGTGCCGAAAACGCAGGCCGCGCCCGACATGTCGAACTTCATCTCGTCCATGGTCGGCGGGTCTTTGAGCGAGATGCCGCCGGTGTCGAAGGTGATTCCCTTTCCGACCAGCACCACGGGGGCATTCTTCGCCTTCGGATGGCGGTGCTCGATGACGATGAAACGCGGCGGCTCTTCGCTGCCCTGCGTGACCGCGAGGAAGCAGCCCATCTTCTCGCGCTTGATCTCGGCCAGCCCGAGTACCTTCACCTTGAGCGACTTGTGCGTCTTCGCCAGGCCCTCCGCGGTCTTGCCGAGGTAGCTGGGCGTGCAGACATTGCCCGGCAGATTGGCGAGATTGCGCATGAGCGCCGCGCCTGCGGCCAGCGCCGTGCCCTGTTTGAAGCCGCCCTGGATGGCAGCGCCGGATTTGGCGGCGGCGGCGACCACCACCCGGGTGAGCGCATGCGGGCGGGGCTTCTTGCCGGTTTTCAGATCGTTGACGCGGTAGAGCGAGTGTCCGGAGATCTCGGCCACGGCGCGTCCCAGGCGCTCGTCGGAGAGCAGCTTGGCGGCGGGTCGGGGCAGCGCGAGCGCCAGCGAGGTGATGCGCGTGCGCGTGGCGGCGGAAAAGGCGGTGAGCACGGCGCGGCGCCAGACCTTGCGCGTGAGGTCCTGGGCCTTGGGCCCGAGGCCTACGAGCAGCACCCGCTCCGCTTGCAGGCCTTCGAGATCGGCCACCAGCCAGGATTCGCCGGCCTTGCCGCCGAAGTCCCCGCGCTTCATGAGGCGCGAGAGCTTTTCGTGGCAGCGCGAGTCGAGCGCCTTCGCTTCGGAAGTGAGCTCGCCGTCGTCGTGGACGCCCACGGCAACACAATCGATGGGCAGCTCCGGGAGCGCCTTGGTCCAGGTTTCGAACTGCATGGGGCGGGATCCTCGCAATGCCGGCTCGTGTGTTTGATTGTCGCGAGCGCGGCGGTGCTTTAAGGTCGCGAAGTGTAACTCAAGTTGGTTTGGGTGGCCTGTTGCTGCGGATACTCGATCGCTACATCCTGCGCGAAGTCGTAGTCAATTGGCTCGCAGTAACCGGCGTTTTGCTGGCGATACTGCTCACCAACCAGATCGCGCGCGTGCTGGAACGGGCGGCCGAGAACCAGTATCCGCGCGGCGTGGTGCTCGAGCTCATCCTGCTCGGCGCCCTGCAGAACCTCTCCATCATCGTGCCCGTCGGCCTGTTGCTCGGCGTCGTGCTGGCGCTCGGACGGCTGTACCACGACAGTGAGATGACCGCGGCGCAGGCCTGCGGCGCGGGCTCGCGGCCGATCCTGGTTCCCGTCATCGCCTTCACCGTGCTGCTGGCCGCGCTGCTCGGGCTGCTGTCGCTGCAGATCGCGCCGGCGGCCGCGGGGCGCATGCTGTCGTTGAGCAGCGAGGCGCTGCGCGCCGGTCAGTTCGCGCCGATCACCGCCGGCAAGTTCCGCACCTTCGGCGGCGGCACCACCGTGGTGTATGCGCAGTCCGCGGACGCCGACGGAACGCTGCGCCGCGTGTTCGTGGAGCGCGACCGCGGCGATCACCTGGAGATCGCGCTCGCCCAGCGCGCGACGCACGCCTATTCCGACGACGGCGACCTGCAGGTCATCACGCTCTACGACGGCCAGCGCTTCGAGGGTATTCCGGGCGAGCGCAAGTTCCGCATCGTGCGCTTCGCGGAGAACACGATACCGGTGCGCCTGCCGCCGCTGTCCGGCGGCATGCAGAAGGTCGAGGGCGTGCCCACCGGCGTGCTGCGGGTCTCGGCGGACCGCGTGCTGCGCGCCGAATTCCAGTGGCGGCTGGCGATGCCCGTCATGGCGGTGGTGCTCGCGCTGGTTGCGGTGCCCATCGCCCGCCTGCGTCCACGGCAGGGCCGCTACGCGCGCGTCGGCTACGCCATCCTGATCTACTTCGTGTACTTCAACCTCATCTCGGCCGGCAAGGTGTGGATCATCCGCGGGGTCGCGCCCGAGTGGCTGGGTTTGTGGTGGGTGCACGCCGCCGTGGGGCTGCTCGCGGCCGCGATCCTGTTCGTGCCGCGCTGGCTGCAGCGCGCGCGCTACCAGCGGCGCGCACGCGCGCAGGCGGTGCCGGCGTGAATCTCTTCGACCGCTATCTCATCCGTGCCGTACTCGGCGGCGTGCTGGTGGTGATGACCGTGCTGCTGATGCTCGGCGCGCTGTGGCTGTTCATCGGCCAGCAGGACGACATCGGGCAGGGCAGCTACTCCGCCATCGACGCCTTCTGGTTCACGTTGTTGAACCTGCCGCAGCAGGCCTACGAAGTGATGCCGATCGCCGTGCTCATCGGCTCGCTGCTCGGGCTCGGCTCGCTGGCGCGCGGCAGCGAGCTCACCGTGCTGCGCGCCGCCGGCATCTCCGTGTGGCGCATGGCCGGCTCGGTGGCGATGGCGGGAGTGCTGCTCATCGTCATCAACGTGATCTGCGGCGAGGTGCTGGCGCCGCCCGCGCAGGCAATGGCGAAACGCGAGAAGGCGTTGAGCAAGTACTCGAACATCAGCTTCGCCAGCCGCGGCGGTGCGTGGATTCGCGACGGCAACCTGCTCATCAACGTGCTCGAGCAGTCGGGCACGACCGAATTCGACGGCATGCGCATCTTCGAGCTGACGCCCGAGCACGAGCTGACCTCCGTGGCGAGCGCGAGCACCGCGAGCGTGCAGCCCGACGGTACCTGGATGCTGACGCGCTACGGACGCACGCAGTTCGGCGGCGAGACCATCGAGGCCGAGAAGCTGCAGAGCCGCACGTTTCAGACCACGGTCGGCGCGGATTTCCTCGGTCTCACGGTGGCCCCGCCGCGCCAGCTCGGCACGCGCGTACTGTGGAGCCTGATCCGGCGGCTCGACCAGAACGGGCTCGATTCCACCATGCAGCAGTTCGCGTTCTGGTCGCGCATCGCGCGCACCAGCGCCATCCTGTTCGCGGCGCTGCTGGCGGTACCGTTCGTGTTCGGCAGCCTGCGCGCGGCCGGTTCCGGGGCGCGCACGCTGCTCGGCGTGCTCATCGGCGTGACGTTCTTCCTCGTGCAGCGGATGCTCGAGAGCGGCGCCGTGGTCTTCGATGCGAGCCCGCTGGTGCTGGCGTGGTTTCCTACGGCGTTGCTGGCCGCCGCGGCGCTGATCCTCATTGCGCGAACCCGCTAGCCGCGGCGCGCTATTTCTTCTTCTCCGGCAGCGGCTCGAGCAGCTCGTCGTGCGGCTTGAACAGCGCGTCGTACTTGTAGATAGGGATCTCGTATTCGAAACCCGTGACACGGCCCGCGAGGCGCTCCACCGTCTGCGCCGCTGGCTTCGGCACGGCGGCCGCGGCTGGAGCGGGCGCGGCCGGGGCGGGCGCGGCCTTGGCCGTATCGTCCTTCGCCGCATCGTCCTTCGCGGGCGTGACCGCGGGGGTCACGGCGGGGGTCACGGCGGGCGTCACGGCGGGCGTCACGGCGGGCGGCGAGGGCGCCGGGAACCTGGCCGCGAGCTCGGCATCGCGGCGCACGGCGAGCGCGATGTACGTTTTCGCCTTGGCCACGTCGCGATGGCCGGACAACTCGATCACCTGGCCGTCGAAGGTGCGGAAGACGGCGTGATCCGTAGCGGGGGGCGCGCCATCGGCCACCGTCCGGACTTCATCGAAAAACAGCGAGCTCAGCGCCTCGGCCTGGCTGGCGAAATTCGCCGTGGCGGGGGTGCGCGCCTTCGGCACCGGCGACAGCGCGAGCTCGCCGCCCCGTTGCGCGCGCGTCAGGGTGTATTCGGGGCCCTTGGCCGGGCGCACCGCGACGTCATGGATGTCGGCGCCCGGAATCTCCGCGAGCATGCGGTCGAGCCAGGGCTTCTGGTCGGTGTCCGAGGTGACCACCGGTTCGACCAGCGCGCTCGCGGCCTCGGCCGGCTTGCGCACGTAGATCGTGCGGCCGCCGGCACCCTTGCCGACCAGCAGCGCCCAGGTCTTTGCGCCGGCCACCACCTCGACCAGGGTGCTGGTGGCCGTGGGCGAGGGCGCCTCGACGCCGAGCTTGGCGTAGTTAGCCGGATCGCTGGTCTTGAGCTCCACGACCTTCATGGCGGCGAGGTTGAGCAGCAGGTCGCGCACGCGCGCGCCGTCGGCCGGGTAGTTGCGCTCGACCACCAGCCAGCCCTTGTCGCCCTTGCGCAGCGTGGCGCGTGAGCCGTCGCCCTTGCTGAGGCGGATCTCCGTGACCTGCGCGAGCGCGGGCTTGAGGTCGGCGAACATCGTGCCGCCGCCCAGGTCCGACTCCTTACCCGCGCGGTGCGCGGACAGCCAGATGCCGGCGGCGAGCAACACCGCCGTGATGCCGCCCAGCACGAGGAATTTCTGGCGGTTCACGACGCGACCCCCTGGCTGCGCAGCATCGTGATGGCCCGGCGCCGCTGGCGGCGCCAGAAGGCCACCGCCAGGCCGGCGATGGCCACCAGCAGCGGCATGGCGAGGATGTTGATGAGCTTGAGCACGGTGCCGAGCCAGCGGATGTCCTCTTCGAGGCCGGCGTTGACCGCACGCAGCTCTTTGCGGATCCGCAGCTTCTCCTGCTGGAACTTCTCGATCTCGTTCATCACGTCGGGCGAAACGATGAGGTCGTTGCCACCCGGCTTGGAGGTCTGCAGCTGCGTCAGGCGCTCCTCGGTTTTCTGGAGCTGCTCCTGCAGCTGCTGTTCGGTCGCGCGGAACTTGTCGTTGGCCGCGCGGCGCAGCGCGTCGACGCGGTCGAACGGGCGCGAGTACGCGGCGCGGCCGCGGATGCTGATGAGATCGCCGCTGCCGGAGAGATTGTCGATGGCGTTCCACACCAGCTCGCCGTTGTTGGCGATGGGTTGATAGACCGTCTGGCCGAAGAAATTGCGCGGCACGGTCCACCACAGGTCGCTCAGCAGGTCCGTGTCCGCGATGATCACGACATTGAGCGGCTTCGAGGAGGCCTTGAGCGCGTCGGGCTTGGCGGTGACACCGGCCGGGGGGCCATCGGCATACGCGCTGGCGGCGGTGCCCGAGACGCGCGCCGCGACGACGAAATCGCCGGTCGGCCGGAACCCGTCGCGCAGCGAGTCGGCGTCCTGCAGCATCGCGAACCGCTCGACGGGCATCGCGCCGGCCTGCTTGCTGGTGCGCACCAGCGGCTCGAACTTGAGCTTCGAGCCCTGCACCGGGCTCAAACTACCCACCGTCACCATGTTCACCGAGCTCAGCTGCGCGGTGATGAGGTCCTTCGACATGCTGGTGTCGTTGAAGCCGAGGATGGCGATGTGCTGCAGCGGGGGTTCGCCCTCGCGCACCTGCACGGTGAGGCCGCGGTCGAGATCGACGATGACCTGGTTCGCGGGGAAGTTCACGCCCCATGATTTCAGCAGCGGCTCCAGGTGCGAGGAGCGGTCCGCGGCGAGCGCGGCCATGGGGTTGCTCGGATCGGGCGGCGAGGATTGGTCGGCCTGCGCGTTCGGATCGACGAACGCGAGGATGTGCCCGCCGCGCATCGCGAACTGGTCGATGGCGTACAGCGCCGCCGGCGTGAGCGCCTTCGGGTGCACCAGCACGAGCACGTCGACGTCGGCGTCGATCGACGTGAGCGTCGGCTGCAGGTTGCGCACGGTGTAGAGCTGTTCGACCTGTCCGTAGACGGCCCACGGCGGCTTGGGGCGGCCGGTCTGCATGTCGAAGTCGCTCTGCATCGGCAGCGACGAGAGCCAGCCGACGACGGGCTTGTGCGCCGCCGAGACCTTGTAGATGAGCTTCGCGACGTCGTACTCGAGCTGCTCCTCGAGCTTCGGATCGAGCGCCGGGATCGCCTCCTTGCCGTCGGTGGAGTTCGTGGCCGCGATGCCGAAGAACAGCCGGTCGCCGGTGGCGTTGACCTGCTCGGAGGTGACGCCGAGCTCGGTGGCGCGGTCCTCGTCTTCCGAGAACGGCTGCGGATCGACCACCTTGAGGGTGAGCTTGCCCTTGGACTGCGAGGCGAGCTCCTCGAGCAGCTCCTGTACGTGCGTGCCGTAGTTCTTGATCTGCGGATACTCCGAGGCCGTGGTCTTCGAGAAGAAGAAGTACACGTTCACCGGTTCCTTGAGGCCGCGCACGATGCGCTCGGTGCCCTCCGACAGCGTGTGGACGCGGTCGGCGGTGAGATCGAGCTTGGCGCCGCGCAACAGCGTGTTGGCGAGCAGCAGCACGCCGACGAACAACAGGCCGACGATCAGCAGGCCGCCGGTGCCCAGGTTGGATTTTTTCATCGGGATTTCTTCGCCTCGAGGACCACGGCGCTCGCCAGCAGGAAGAACCCGGCGAGCAGCGCGAAATACAGCACGTCACGCAGGTCGAGCACACCCTTGATGATGTTCTCGAAGTGCGGGTAGATGGACAGCGCCAGCGCACCGGTGACCAGCCAGTTCGCCAGCGTGCCGAGCCAGCTCCACATGGCGCCGAGGCCACTCAGCGACCCGGCCAGGTCGCGCAGCAGCTCGACGACCAGCGGAAAGCCGACGACCACCATGAGGAAGCAGGTGAAGAACGAGAGCACGAACGCGATGATCTGGCTGCGCGTCACCGCCGAGAAGAACGAGCCGATGGCCAGGTACGCGCCGGCCATGAAGAAGCTGCCGATGTACGAGGCGACTATGGTGCCGTTGTCGGGACTGCCGAGGTAGTTGATGGTGATCCAGATGGGGAAGGTGAGCACCAGCGCGATGCCGACGAACGCCCAGCCGGCGAGGAATTTCGCGACCACGGCCTGCCACAGCGTTATGGGCTGCGTGAGCAGTAGCTCGATGCTGCCGCTGCTGCGCTCCTCGGACCAGAAGCGCATGGAGACGGCCGGCACCAGGATGAGATACAGCCACGGATGCAGCGAGAAGAACGGCGCGAGCGTCGCCTGCAGGCCTTCGTAGATCCGGCCCATCTGGAAGGTGAGCAGGTTCAGGAAGAACAGGAAGATGATGATGAATACATACGCGATGGGCGTAGCGAAATAGCTGCGCAGTTCACGGCGCAGGATGATGCTCACGATCTTCAAGAAACGACTCCTTTCAAAACTGCTCAGGCCGCGACGGCGCGGAATACGTCGTCGAGCCGGCCCGACGGGGCACGCGCGCGCAGGCCCGCTGGCGTGTCGTCGGCGACCAGCTTGCCGCGCGCCACGATGATGGCGCGCGTGCAGACCGCGTCCACCTCTTCGAGGATGTGCGTCGAGATGACGATGGTCTTCTCGCGCGCGATCTCCGAGATGAGGGTGCGCACCTGCAGTTTCTGCAGGGGATCGAGACCGTCCGTGGGCTCGTCGAGAATGAGTACTTTCGGGTCGTGGACGATGGCCTGCGCCAGGCCGACGCGCCGCTTGAAGCCCTTCGAGAGCGTCTCGATGGTCTGCTGCAGCACCGGCTCGAGCTCGAGCTTGGCCGTCACGTAGTCGAGGCGCGTCTTGCGATGCGCACCCTCGAGGCGGCGCAGGTCGGCGATGAATTCGAGGAAATCGCGCACCGACATCTCGCCGTAGCTCGGCGCGCCCTCCGGTAGATAGCCCAGCGCCGCCTTGGCGGCCAGCGGCTCGGTGGCGATGTCGTGGCCGCAGATGCTGGCGCTGCCGCTGGTGGGCGCGATGAACCCCGCGATCATGCGCATCGTGGTCGACTTGCCGGCACCGTTGGGGCCGAGGAAGCCGAGTACCTCGCCCGGCTGCACCGAGAACGAGAGATTGTCGACGGCCATGAGGCCATCGTAGTTTTTCGTCAAATTTTGCGTCTGGATCATGGCGCCTGATTGAGAGCGAAGCGCCTAGCGGATAGTTCCATTTGACGCCGGGACGCGGATTCTGCTCAAGGTGCACCGGTCAGCGCAAGGAGGAACGAACTG